>NZ_JBXKJL010000116.1:0-21084 GCF_056994735.1 Geomonas sp. | reverse complement strand
TCTTCGATCCTAGCGGTCGATCTTGTCGAGAAGCTTGCCCTCGTACTGAGCGAGTACATCGAGGGAGACCGGGCGCTTGCGCATCATCTCCAGCTTCATCAGCTTGAAATTCAATTCGCGGACCCTGCGCTTCTTGTCATCCCCCTCTTCCATCTCCAGCACGAGCCGCCGCAGCGCGGCCACCTCATTGGTCAGCTCCACTTCCGGCGGAACGCATCCCGCATTCTTCAGGATCTTGTAGGCCATGCGGAGTTCTTCAGGGATGCCTGACAGGTCTTCCTGCACGATCGGCTTCCCCTTCCCCGGCAGGTTATCGAACTCCCCGCGTTCCATGGCTTCCTTGATCTTCCGCTCTGCTATCGTTGCCATGATGTCCATAATGGTTATGATCGCAAAACGCCCCCAATGAAGTCAACACCGGGCGGAGCTTGCTCGCGGCAAGAGGCAAAATCACCTGCTCACCTCCAGGTAAGCCTTTTCCATACGGGCCAACACCGCATCGAGGCTGAAGCGGCTGATGACGTACCGCCTCCCGTTCTCCCCCAGCCTCTCGGCTGCTGTTTCGTCCCGCAGCAGGGCGATAACTGCGTCGGCAAAGGCCTTCGGGGTATCGGCAACGAGGAGGTCGTTCCCCGGCGCGGCCTCGATACCTTCGTTTCCGAAGGTCGTCGTGACCACCGGAGTGCCCGCGGCCAGCGCGTCGAGGACCTTGACGATGATCCCTCCACCGGTCAGGATCGGGGCCACGAAGACGGCGGCGGTCTTGTAGAGTTCGTCGGTGTCGTCGACGAATCCGGTGACGACGGTGCCGGGATCGAGCTCGGCCAGCCTGGTCAGCTGCTCCGGCGGGCCGAAGCCGGCGATCACGAACTCGGCTTCCGGAAACTCATCACGCACCAGCGGCAGCACCCGGCTGTGGAACCACAGCGCCGCCTCGACGTTGTTGGGCCGGTACTTGTAGGAAGCCAGAAAGAGGAGCCTCTGCCTCACCCGTGGATAGCTGGTCGGCTTCAGGTCGAGTCCCGCGGGGATGGGGATGGTGGCCACCGGCAGCGCGGGAGCGATATCCTGCAGGTATCGGCGGTCGAAGTCGGAGAGGGTGAAGATGCGGTCGAAGCGGGACATGATGCATTTCTCCGCGGACTTCACCGCCTGCAACTTGCCCCAATGGAGCAGCCGGCTTACCCCCCGGCTGCGCTGGAACGAACGCTCAGCCGGCTTGGTGATCACGTCGTGAGCGTCCAGCACCATCGGGGTCTCGCCCCGCCTGATCATGATCGCGGTCTCCACCCACTCGACCTGCACCAGGTCGTAGTTCCCCTCCTTCACGAGGCGGTCGGCGAAGCGGCTGAAGGCCAGGTAGTTGGCGATGAGACGGGCGGCACCTGCAAGATCCCGTTTGACCACCTGTGGATAGGTGAAGGGATGGACGGAGGTGCAGAATTCCGCCAGCACGGGAAGGTAGGAAAGCTCACCCTCCTCGACCCTGGTGGCCAGATGGATCTCGTGGCGGGACGAAAGCCGGCGCAGGAGCTCGAAGACGTAACGCCCCCCCGCGTGGTAGGCCTTTTCCTGGGGGAGAAAAAGTGAGACGAAAAGGATTTTCATGGCACCCTTGTCATTGGCGCGTGCTGCAATGAGAGATAACGCCAGGTGATGCAGTCACTGCCGCTTTTGCCCAGAGAGAGCGGCTGCGCTGCAGAGTACCGCGATAGGGGGCCGATTGGCAAAGACAAAATGCAGGGGAAATCTCTGACAGTACCTAGCGCCGGCATGGCCGCCATCCGGTGGCGAAAGCTTGCGGAGCCGGATCTTTTATTTCACCCGTCCCTCTGATATAACTATAAGCAGGCAAAAAACACGGGAAAGGAGGAGCCGAAGATGAATCCGGAGATAGCTAAACTCAGCCCCGCGCAAAAACTGATGAAGCAGGCGATCCATGAAATCGACGACTATTTCGGCGAGGGCATCGCCTTCAAGAATATCGACTTCCTCGGAAGCTACATAGAGACCCTGGCTCTTCTGGAACTGAAGGACACCCTCAGGAACAAGCTTTGACGACGCCGACGAAACCGACGACGAAGCGGAATCGAGCTACCGGCTCAGGCGGGGATGATCTCTCACCGCTTGGGTAGCGAGAACCAGAAAGTGGCTCCCTCATCCAGAGCGCCCTCGGCCCAAACCCTGCCACCATGGCGCGCGATAATCCGTTGCACTATGGCCAGCCCCACCCCGGTCCCCTCGAACTCCTCCGTCCTGTGCAGCCGCTGGAACAGCCCGAAGAGCTTTTTACCGTAGGCCGCGTCGAAACCGACCCCGTTATCCCTGACAAAGAAGAAGGTCTCTGTTTCCTGTTCCAGGGCCCCGACCTCGATGCGGGCGCTGCCGCGGTCACGGGTGAACTTGACGGCGTTGGCCAGCAGGTTGTAGATCACCTGCCGCAGCATGGCCGAGTCCCCCACCACCTCGGGGAGCGCACCGATCACCCATTCGATGTCTCTACCCTTGGCCTCTTCCGCGACCTCCTTCACTATCCCCCTGACCAGCAGTCCGAAGTCAACCCGGGTCCTCATGATCTCGGCCCGCCCCATCCGGGAAAAGGCCAGCAGGTCGTCGATCAGATGCCCCATCTTGTCGGCGGCCTCGCTTATCACCTCCAGGTAGTGCCGGCTCTTGTCATCCAGCTCCGCCGAGGCGCGTGCGTTGAGGAGATCGACGAAGCCGCTGACGTGGCGCAGCGGCGCACGGAGATCATGGGAGACCGAATAGCTGAACGACTCCAGCTCGCGGTTGGTCGCCTCCAGCTGCTCGATCTGCGTCTTCAGCGCAGCATTGAGGTTATTGATTTCCGCCTCGCTCTGTTTTTGCCGGGAGATGTCCCTGATGACGGCGAATGCCCAGCTCCCTTCCGCCGCGTCCATGGGGGCGAGCATGATGTCGACCGGAATCTCGCGCCCCTCGCGGTTGAGGCCGTAGAGTTCCAGCCCGATCCCCATCTTCCTTGCCCGCGGGTCCTGGAAATATCCCTTCAGGTGCTGGCGGTGGCGCTCCCGGTAACGCTCCGGCATGAGCCGCTCCACCTCGATTCCCATCAGTTCGTCGCGCAGGTAGCCGAAGAGGATCTCCGTCTGCTGGTTCACCTTGCGGATGACGCCGTTGTCGTCGACCACCACGATGGCGTCGGGGGATTTCTCGAAAAGCTTCTCGAAAACGCCGCGGCTCCTGCGCAGGGTTTCTTCCATACTCCGCCTGTCGCCGGCGTCACGGGTGATCTTGCAGAAGCCGAGGTGTGCGCCTTTTGCATCGTACAAGGGGGTGATGGTGATGGAGGCCCAGAAACGGCTGCCGTCCTTGCGCAGGCGCCACTCCTCCAGGTCAACGCCCCCGCCAGCCTTGGCCATCTGCAGCTCTCTGGCGGGTTTCCCGGTCCCGATCTCCTCTGCCGGATAGAGGATGGAGAAGTGCTTTCCGATGACCTCATCGGCCGTGTAGCCCTTGATCAGTTCGGCACCGAGGTTCCAGGACCTGATGTAGCCCTCGGGATCCAGCATGAAGACGGCGTAGTCCCTGATCTGCTGCACCATGACGCGGAACTGCTCGTCTGCCGGCTGCAGCGGACCGGGCGACCCTCCCGGCGCGGGATCACTATGGGTGTTGTCATCTCTATTGGCCATCGGTTCTACCTGTCACGGCTTCACTGATCCGGCAACTCACTCCACTGCTCAGGGTCAAGGCCCCGTTCCAGCGATGATTATATTCCTTCCCTTCTTCTTTTACAAACAGACCCCGCAGGCGGATCCTCCGGGAGGAAGCGGCAAGGACAGCAACCTGGGCTGTGGAACTTGGCGTTGAGGCGGGATTAACGTTATAATAGTGCATACCGACAACTGCTTGAAAAACAGTTTCCATCAACCAATGACAACCTTTGAGTCTGGACGCTTTGCCTCAGGGAGATGGCTATGTCGAACCTCAAGTGGTACCAGCTATATTCCGACAGTGAGCCGATCATCGAGAAAGAGCTCCTGCACAAGGTTCTTTCCAACGGAGCTTACGCTACCTTTGCCCTGGTGAGGCACCAGGGTGAGTACAAGGCCATGCTCTACGTAAACGGCAAGAGGATCAACGGCCCCTCGCTGCCGCAGCCCCTGACCGATCCGAAGGAGGAGATCACCCACTGGATGGGCAACAAGCCCGGTGTGGGGTTGACCACCTCCGAGGCCGAGATGATCATCCAGGCGGTCACCGAGAGGATCGAACGCACCTCCTGAACTTCTCCCCTCCCATCCCCCTCCTTCTCCTCCCCCGCCCGGCAACAGACCGGACGGGGTTCGATAATTCCCCTGCTAAGCCGGAGGCGTGCCCTGCCCCGCCATCTCGCGCAGGGCACGGGCGGCGTAGATCATGTTGGCCAGCGCCGCCCTGGTCTCCGGCCATCCGCGCGTCTTCAGCCCGCAGTCGGGATTCACCCAGAGGCGCGCCCTGGGCACCGACTGGAGCGCGCGCTCCAGCAGGTCGTACATCTCCTGGCAGGCCGGGATGCGGGGAGAGTGGATGTCGTAGACCCCGGGGCCGATGTCATTGGGGTAGCTGAAGCTGGTGAAGGCCTCAAGTAGCTCCATCTGGGACCGCGAGGTCTCGATGGTGATGACGTCGGCGTCGAGGGCGGCGATGTTGGCGATGATGTCGTTGAACTCGGAGTAGCACATGTGGGTGTGGATCTGGGTCTCGTCACGCACCGCGGAGGTAGCCAGACGGAAGGAATCGACCGCCCAGCGCAGATACTCTTCCCGGTCGCTCGCCCTCAGCGGCAGTCCCTCGCGGAAGGCCGGCTCGTCGATCTGGATCACCGGCAGCCCCCCGTCCTCCAGGTCACGCACCTCGTCCCTTATGGCCAGGGCGATCTGCTTCGCCGTGTCGCGCCGGGGCTGGTCGTCCCGCACGAAGGACCACTGCAGGATGGTGACGGGGCCAGTCAGCATCCCCTTGACCGGCCTGTCGGTGAGCGACCGCGCGAAGGTGCTCCAGCGCACCGTCATCGGCCCCTTGCGCTCGACGTCCCCGTAGATGAGGGGTGGCCTGACGCAGCGGGACCCGAAGCTCTGCACCCATCCGTTCTGGGTGAAGCAGCACCCTTCCAGCTGCTCGCCGAAGTACTGCACCATGTCGTTTCGTTCGAATTCCCCGTGCACCAGCACGTCCATGCCGATCTCTTCCTGGAAGCGGATGGCCTGCTCGATCTCCCTCTCGATGGCGGCGTCATACTCCTGCTGGGTGATCTTCCCCTGGCTGAGCTGCGAACGGACCCTCCTGATCTCGGCGGTCTGCGGGAAGGACCCGATGGTGGTAGTGGGGAAGAGGGGGAGCTTCAGCGCCTGCTGCTGTTTTTCCCGCCGCTGCGGGAAAGGACTCTGCCGCTGCAGGTCCTGCGGCGCCACCGCCTCCGCGCGGGCCTTGACGCCGGGCTTGTGGATCAGGGCGGAGTTTCTCCGGCTTTCGATATCCCTCGCGTTTTCCGCCAGGAGACCCTCGTGATCCTCCCCCCCCGCCAGTGAGGCGATGGCCTTGACCTCGTCGAGCTTCTGCCGGGCAAAAGCGAGCCACGGCCTTACCTCGCCGGGGAGGACGCCGGCCTCGTCTTCGAGCTGGCAGTCGTAGGGGACATGGAGCAGGGAGCAGGAGGGGGCGACCAGCAGACGGTCCCCTCCGATGGCCTTGACTGCCCGCTTTGCCAGCGCCAGCGACCGCGACAGGTCGTTCTTCCAGATGTTGCGACCGTTGACCAGGCCAAGGGAAAGGCCTAGCCGCGGCGGCAGCTCCGCCAGTACCTGGTCCAACTGGTCCGGGGCCCTGACCAGGTCCAGGTGCAGTGCGTGGACGGGGAGGCCCACCGCCAGCCGGGTATTTTCCCGGAGACCCTCGAAATAGGTGGCGAGAATGACCTTCAGTTCCGGCACGGCTTCGGCGATCATGGCATAGGCCCGCCGGTAGCAATCGCGCGCCTGGTCATCCAGATCCAGCGCCAGGAAAGGCTCATCGATCTGGACGAATTCCGCCCCGGCTCTCTTGAGCTCCTGCAGCAGCTCGAGGTAAGCCGGCAGCAGGGCCTTAAGGAGATCCAGCCGATGGAAGCCTCTCTCCTTTTCCTTTCCCAGCAGAAGATAGCTCACCGGGCCGATCAACACCGGCTTTGCGGTGATCCCCAGCTTCCTGGCCTCGGCCAGTTCTCCCACCACCTTGGAGGGATCGAGCGCGAAGCCCTGGGACCGGCGGAACTCGGGAACGAGGTAGTGGTAGTTGGTGTCGAACCACTTGGTCATCTCCATGGCGATTATGTCGACCCCTTCCTGCTGGCACCCGCGGGCCATGGTGAAGTAGAGTTCCAGGCCGGAGCTCTCCCCCAGTTGCTGGTAGCGCGGGGGGATGGCACCGAGGGCCAGCGTCATGTCCAGCACCTGGTCGTAGAAGGAGAAGTCGTTGCAGGGGATGAGATCGATTCCGACCTGCTGCTGGGCCTGCCAGTGTGCGCGCCTGAGCCTCTCCCCCACCGCGGTCAGCTCTTTCAGATCGGATTGCCCTGCCCAGTACCGTTCGCACGCCGTCTTTAGTTCCCGGCGGCCGCCAATGCGGGGATAACCAAGGTTGTGGGTCCGCATCACTACCTCCAATGAATGATGATTTCGAGCTGTCGAAGCAGGTTTAGCCAAGGTTACGGGATCTGTGAAAGGGCGGCAAAGGCGCGAGGCTCCGCCGCTTGAATGGGCCGATCTGCTGCGGTTGATTGTAGCCTAAGGGCGGGTATTTACAACGAGGTGGAGCAAAGACGGGGCGACGAGAGGTTGAAGAGCCAACACCTGAGGCTGGATGAAAGAGCGGGGGCTGAGCCGGCAGCCTGAAAGGCCAGGATTTTCGCGACGGGAACGCTCGGAAACCGGAAGTGCCGGTGCCCCTCCCCGAGCGGAAGGGGCACCGGTGGCGCCAGGGACAGGGTCATTCCTCGGCGATGGAGACCTCGATGCGGCGAGGCTTCGCCGCCTCGGCCTTCGGCAGATGAAGGGTGAGGACACCGTTGTTGAACTCGGCCTTCACCGCCGCCTGATCGATCACGTCGGGGATCTGGAACTGACGGTAGTACGGCGCCCACTCGAACTCGCTGTAAACCGGGCGCCCCGGCGTCTCCTGCGAGACCGGAGCGTTGATGGTCAGCACCCCCTTCTCGACATGGATGTCCAGCGACTGCTTGCTCGCTCCCGGCAGATCGGCTATCAGCAACAGCCCGTTTTCTTCCTCCGTTATATTCACCGCGGGTCTCAGGAACCTTTCCGGTGCCCGCGTCTCCTCCCTGTTCTGGGTACTCATTTCCTGCTCACGCGTGGTCAAACCGCTCGCTGCCATGACTTTTCCTCCTATCATTTTCGTTTTCGAACGATTGTTATCCGAATCAGCTCTGCCTGATCTCGATCTTCCGCGGTTTAGCATGCTCCGACTTGGCCATGGTGATGCGCATGACGCCGTCCTTGTACTCGGCGGCGGTCTTGTCGGGGTTGATGTCGGCGGGAAGGTCGACGGTGCGGGTGAACTTGCCGAAGCCGAGCTCGCTTCGATGCAGCAGCCCCTTCTCCACGGGGAGCTTTCTCTCTCCGCTGATGGTCAGGGCGCCGCGCAATAGGGAAAGCTGCAGTTCCTTGGGATCGACTCCGGGGACCAGCGCCTCGATATAGACCCGCTCCTCGTCCTCGCTCAGGTTGAGCAGCGGGAAGCGCCGGGCCGAGGTCGGGGAGAGAAAGGTGGTGGCCAACGGACGGGCAACCCCTGCTCCGCGGAAAGCCTCATCTATCTCTCTCCTCAAAGTGTCCAGCTCATTGAAAATGCTCCAGCTCGCCATTTTTGGTTACCTCCTTTCGTTTGGTCCTTCTGCCGGAAACATAATAATTCTTTTACCAAAGTCAAGGGGGGGGACAGACGGCGGGAAGGGACGGAGGTGCCGCCATGGCCGAACGGGGCGGAAGTTTTTTTAGCAGGGAGATCCAGGAGACGCGCCCCCGTTCCGGATACGCCACATCACCCAAAGAGCGTTCCAGCCGGGAGAATCGACGGTGAGGAGATGAAGTCAGCGAGGCGTTGCCGGTGAGACTGAGAGAAGAGCACCCCTCCCCTCCTGTTACCGAAGGGGAGGGTGTGGCTCTTACATCATCGGCGCCTCTTCGCCGTTTCTGAAGTTCCTGAACTTTTTCTCGCGCTTATCCATGAGGGTTTTCAGCTTGGTCAACTGATCAGGGGTCAGCAGGGCCTGGAGCTGTTTCGCCTCCTGTGCCCTCTTCACCGCGAGGTCCGCCTGGGCGGCGGCGACTTTGGCCGACTGGGCGCGGATGGCCGATTCATCGGCGGTGCCGGACATGATCAGGGAACGGAGCTCGCGTCTTTCGCTCATCATGGTCTGGAAGAGCGGCTTGTTCTGGGCCCGGCTGCTTTCCAGGATGGCCTTGGCCTGGCTCTGCTGCTGGCTGGAGAGCCCCAGCTCCTTGGACATCTTCTTCAGGAAGTCGCCCCTGTGGTGCCCGCGCCGGTTATGCTGCTCACCGCATTTCACCCCGGGATCTTTGTCGGGCGAAGCGTTGCTGGCAGCAGCTATCTGGCTGCCGAAGGCTGTGGTTGCGGCGATGCAGGCAAAAAGTGCTATCGGTCTTAGCTGTCTTCTCATCTTCATTCTCCTTTTCGGCGCTGCCACTTGGGGCCCGCCTCTATTTGATGATCAGAACTTACCGCTTAATTGTGAATGCAATATGGAAGAATGAAGGAAATGGCAATAGATGAAAGCAAAGCAATTATTTTGTTCACATTGACCACGCATAATGTATACTGACGCACGTCGTGTTATCAAACTCCTCTGACAGGTTCTTTTCGATGGCGCCAGGCACTACCACCACCGAGCAGATAATCCCGAAGATCTTGCTGGTTGACGACATAGGGATGTTCCTGGAGATCCAGAAAAACATGCTGCGCTCCCTGCCGGTGGAAATTGCCACTGCCGCCGACGGTCAGGAAGCTCTGCGTCTGGTAGATCAATTCCGGCCCGACCTGATAGTGATGGACGCTAACATGCCGAGGCTCGACGGTATCGCCTGCTGCAAGGCCTTGAAGCAAAACGCCCGGCATCGCCAGATCCCTGTCATCATCACGGTCCCCAACTGCTCTGACAATGCAGAGGCCTGCCGCGCGGCCGGTTGCGATGCCCTCGTCAGGAAGCCCCTGGATGCCGGGATCTTCCTCGATGCCGTGACCTCCTTCATTCCCGTGATCGAAAGGCGGGAAAGGCGGGTCCAACTACTGACCCCGGTGGTGATCACGACCGGGAAACGTGAATTTTCCGGCGCGATCGTAGATCTAAGCAGAACCGGGGCCTTCGTGGAGCCCGATGAGACCCTCGATCCAGGGGCGTTGGTGGAGCTCTCGTTCTCCCTGCCGTCCGTTGGGGGACCTCCGCTGCGGCTCAGGGGAAAAGTCGTCAGGGTCTGCTCCCCCGATGCGCGCGGCATGCACTCGGGAGTCGGCGTCGCCTTCATCACCGCCAAAGGCGCGAGCTATCGTCTTCTCGAAAGCTCCCCCGTCTCCCGCCTGGTCAGCTTGGCCCGCTTCAACACTCCCGCCCCCTTCGACTGAATTTTCCTTAAAATTTCTCCTTGACACTCCGCGCGTGAAGATATAGTTTGATATCAAATCAATACACGGTGAATCAAATGGGAACAAAATACAAAGGGAACGAAAAAGAGGTCCGCGCTCTCGACACCTACATCAAGTTGGTGAGGAGCACCGAGGCGGTGAACGCCAGGACCTGCCAGAACTACCTGGAGGCAGGGCTCACGGTCAGCCAGTTCGGCGTGCTGGAGGCCCTCTTCCACGGAGGCCCTCTCTGCCAGCGAGACCTTGCGAAAAAGATCCTCAAGAGCACCGGCAACATCACCATGGTCATCGACAACCTCGAGAAGCGCCAGCTGGTCCAGCGCGAGCGTGACTCCGAGGACCGCCGCTTCATCACCATCCACCTGACCGACGAAGGGCTAAAGCTGATCAGCGCCATCTTCCCGCGGCAGGCTGCAGCGATTCTTGCCCAGATGGAGGTCTTGACCGATGAGGAGCAGGAGGAGTTGGGCCGCTTGTGTCGCAAGCTTGGCCTGAAACAAGGAGGTGGCGGGAAGGGGTAATTTTTTTGCACATACAGTTTGACGTCAAACGGCTCAATCTTTAACGCCAGTTTCGGGCAGCACAACTTAAATCACCCAAAGGAGTAGCGACATGAAATCAACCATAAAAAACCTGATCACATTGATAGCAGCAGCTGTCACCCTGACCCTGCCGGCACTCGCCCTGGCCGAGAGCTGGCAGATCGACCAGGACCATTCCAGCGTCGGCTTCAAGGTACGTCACATGATGGTCTCCAACGTCAAAGGGGACTTCAGCAAGTTCAGCGGCGTAGTCGACCTCGACAACAAGGACGTGACCAAATCCAAGGTCGCGGTGAACATCGACACCGCCTCGGTCAACACCGGAGTGGCCAAGCGGGACGATCATCTTAAGAGCGGAGACTTCCTCGACGTGGCCAAATACCCCGCCATGACCTTCGTCTCCAAAAAGGTGCAGAAGGCCGGCAAGAACAAGCTGAAGGTGGCAGGGCTTTTGACCCTTCACGGCATAACCAGGGAGGTGGTGCTCGACGTGGAGAACCTGAGCGGCGTCTCCAAGGACCCCTGGGGCAACCTCAGGAGGGGCGCTTCCGCCACCGCCAAGATAAGCCGCAAGGATTTCGGGCTGGTGTGGAACTCGACCCTTGAGACCGGCGGAGTGGCTGTCGCCGACGAGGTACTGATCACGCTCGACATCGAGATGACCAGGAAGTAGCTGAAACAATCGACAACCCCGCCTGCCGGCACAGGTGGCAGACGGGGTTGTTTTGCGGTCCGATCTTACCCACATTCTCTTTAATACATCTAGAGCCCCTCAGAAAGCAGCTTTTCCTCTCCCCGACCCTTGCCATCACCAGCTATACTGCTAGAATTTCCTGCGTCGTGACACTGACGCGTTGACAGGGGGTGCTATGAAAATTCCGGTTGTTTATCCAGATCAAAGGCGCGGCTTGGTAAAGGCAGAGGAACTTCAAAGGCTGATCGAGGAGGCCGCCATTCAATCCTTCCTGCGCAGTGACGGCGAGTCGGTCCGTGTCGGAGTGGACCCGGTCAGGGGAATGGGGGGGAGGAAATATCGCGGCCCCGAGCGCAGGGGCAATGTCGGCTTCTGCTAAACGGCAGTTTTAACAGATTATCGCGAAGGCCGGTTCCTCTGGGGACCGGCCTTGTCTGATACGGCGAACAAGGTGAAGAGGGTAGCTGTTTCTATGCCTCTGCGCCTCGCAACAATTCCCGCACGCGATTCCACTCCCGATTTCCGCCCTACCAATCTTCGCAACGCCTGCCAACGGCGCCTCACCATGGGCGCAGATGACTTTTTTCACATCTGCAAAACCGCTTTTTTGCATTTCTGCGAAACGTATACCGGGTCGCCCCGCATACCCTTAAATAGCGGGTTTATCGTCCCTTCCCCCTTCCCATGGAGAAACGCCGAAGGGGGATATTTTGCAATGCTGCAAAACCGGTAGCGGTTGCGATGTAGGGGTCCTTGTGTGACTGAAGATAACATCTTGAAATAAGACGATATTTTTGCGAATACAAAATCATATAACATTGGTATGCAAGTTGCTACTGGGTAACGCAGAAGCGAAATGAAAAGACTAAAGTGATAAGGAGGAAGAAATGAGTGACTTGAAATTGGGAAATCCTGCGGTAGTCGGCCTCGCTGGTTTCGGAATGACGACATTCGTGCTGCAATGTCATAACCTGGGATGGTGCGGCATCGCCCCCGTCCTCTGGCTCGGACTCTGCTTTGGCGGCAGCGCTCAGCTCATCGCCGGCCTGATGGAATTCAAAACCGGCAACAACTTCGGTTTTTGCGCCTTTACCGGTTATGGAGCTTTTTGGGTCTCGCTCTGCCTGATGTTGATATTCGGAAAGAACGCCGAGTTGGTCAAAGCCTATCCGACCCTTGCTTTCAACGCAAACGATCTCGGATTCTTCCTGGTAGCCTGGACCGTCTTCACCTTCATCCTCTTCATCGCGTCGATGAAGCACCACGCGACGCTGGCCTTCATCTTCCTCACCCTGCTCCTTGGCTTCATCGGTCTTGACGTGAAAGAATTTACCGGCAGCGCCCTTGCAGGCAAATTCGCAGCTTACGACCTGCTGATTTGCGCTTTCTCCGCGCTGTACCTGATGGCAGTCGCGGTGTATGCCGAATCCGGCATCAAGCTTCCTGTCGGCGAGGCGTGGATCAAGGACAGGGCCGAAGCTAAAGAAGGCCTCGCGGCTAACAAGGTTACTGCATAAATACTCCCTCCCGTAGCCGCATCCCTCGAAGCGGCCGTCCGGGAGCGATCCAAAACGTAGAAAGAAGAAGGGCCATGGCAACCAGCCATGGCCCTTCTTCTTTGTGCGCATTCGGCAGCGCGAGTACTGTCGGAACTGGGATAGACGGTCGGTTTTTGTTGGGGCAATGGCTGTCGCAGCACTTGCTGCTATTGCCGCATCTGGAAAGTACCAGTCGGGCCGGTCACCTACCACAGGTAAATGGAGTCATTGTCGAAGTGGCGCCGGTTGAAGTACAGGAACAGGTTCAGCAGCAGGAACAGAACCATGACCCAGAAAGCATTGAGGCGATAGTGGTAGTCAGGGACGACGCTCCCCGAAACTGTGACCATCTGCTGGACTGGGAGCAGAAGGAGGTTGGCGATCCCATTGCAGCTAACGACAAAATTGTAGGCGATGAGCAGCCAGAGGGTGAGTCGTTGCCGCTTCAGGATCCCGACAATGAGGTACAAAGAGATGATGCTGTCGGCAAAGATAAGCGATTCGCTGGCATCGCCTGGGTATAGTTTCCCCATGAAAGGAAACGGCTCGCCAAGGTGGGAAAGGGTGATGAGCATGGAAAGGATGTAAATACCGACCAGGGGGACCAGCGCAATGGGCCCCCTCTTCTCATCCGCCACTACAGCGGTCCTGTGATCTGTCTCTTTCAAGGTACCCCTCCTTGGTCACTCCGTTAATGCACCCATAAGCCACGGCCATGACCGTCACCGCCTCGACAGACGTTACTCTTCTTCTACGACCTTCAATAAAATAGATCATCGTTATACTAACAGGAAAGTCAGCCTCGCGCAACATCAGTTTGCCATTCCCCTTCGACGGCTCTGGATGTGCCTCATTTGACAAGGGGAAACCTGCTCCGCTGCCAGTTTTTTCCTGTTTCCAGACTTTCAGTCAAAGCAGCGCTGGATGGTTTTGATATGACACGGAGGTCGCGAGTGTAGTCACCAAACATCGTCATCATATGGCGCAGAGGGGATTCGTCATGGACATATTCCATGATCAGCGGCGACTTCTCGTTGCGGGTGCACGATACGTCAGTCTTGTGGTCATCCCTATTTCAAGGCGTGACTTTGCCGCCATCGGGGACGTACCGGGCGGCGACGATCTTGATCTGTTTTGCGAAAGTGCGGTGGAGATTTTGCAGTTGTGCAAATGCCGCATCGCGTTCGGTTAGTAGAGATTAACATGCTGATATTACAAGGCATGCCATCGCTCTTCCCGCCCTTCCCCCTCCAAGCCATTTTGCTCTTGTGCAAAAACAAAAAGGTCCTGGCATGAAATAACCCTAAAATGGCGCTCGCGTAAGTAGCTGAAATCAGGCGTCGGAACATGATATACAAAATCTTAAAACGTTGGTATGCAAGTTGCTAAAGGATAGGCAAGCGTCATCAAATCCAATAGTGGAGGTATAAAGGCATGGCACAAACGTCATCTAACAAGGGCTGGCAGGTAGTAATGGCCGGAACGGGAATCAACCTGGCGCTCGGGGTTTTGTATGCCTGGAGTATCTTCAAGGGCGCAATCAAGTCGTCCATCGAGAAAGGTGGAGCCGACGCTTTCCAGTGGAGCCTCTCGTCGATCAATGATCCCTATGCGTTGTGCTGCCTTTTCTTCGCCTTCTCCATGATCTTCGCCGGCAAGTGCCAGGACAAGATCGGCCCGGCCCGTACCGCGCTGATCGGCGGCATCCTGGTGGCGGCCGGATTCTCGCTCATGGGCTACTCCAACAGCTACGCCGCCTGGGTAACCGGCTTCGGCGTTTTGGCAGGCTCGGGCTTCGGTTTCGGCTACTCCGCAGCCACCCCCCCTGCCCTTAAATGGTTCTCCTCCAAGAAAACCGGCCTCATCGCAGGCATAGTGGTCGCAGGCTTCGGTCTGGCGCCGGTTTACATCGCGCCGCTCTCCAGCTACCTGCTCGGCATCTTCGGAATCCAGAAATCGATGTTCTTCCTCGCTGCCGGCTTCGCGGTCATCGTCTGCGGCCTCTCCTTCCTGCTGGTGAATCCGCCCAAGGGCTTCGTCCCGGCCGAGCCGATCGCTAAAGGGGACGCCGGCAAGGCTATCGCCAAGAAGGCTGTCTACGACGCCAACGTCGGCGAGATGCTCCGCTCCGGCAAGTTCTACCTCCTCTGGGTCGCCTTCTTCATCGGCGCCGGTGCAGGCCTCATGGTCATCGGCTCGGTGGCCGGCCTCGCCAAGCACAGCATGGGCTCCATGGCCTTCGTAGCAGTCGCCATCATGGCAATCGGCAACGCCTCCGGCCGCGTCGTCGCCGGTGTGGTTTCCGACAAGATCGGACGTCGCGCCACCCTGACCATCATGCTCTCTTTCCAGGCTATCCTGATGTTCGCAGCCATCCCGGTGGTCGGCTCCAACAGCGCAGCACTGCTGGTACTGCTGGCCTCCTTCATCGGCTTCAACTACGGCTCCAACCTGACCCTCTTCCCCTCCTTCGCCAAGGACTACTGGGGGTTCAAGAACTACGGCCTCAACTACGGCGTGCTCTTCAGCGCCTGGGGCGTCGGCGGTCTGGTCATGGGCCGCGTCTCGGAAATGCTGAACGCCCAGCCGGGCGGCCTGAACAAGTCCTTCATCCTGGCCGGCGCCTGCTGCGCGATGGGCACCATCCTCACCTTCTTCCTGCGTGAGAAGAAAGCCGTTACCGTCGAGGCAACCGAGATGGCAGGCGAGAAGGTTGCTGTCAAGATCGGCACCTCTGCCTGATGCCGCACCCGATCAAGCCTCAGATAAAAGAGGGTCATGCATTTCTGCATGGCCCTTTTTTTACTGATAATGTTAATATGACGCACCCTGAAAAAACGCTAACGCAACGAGGGAATGAATGGATACTACCTATGTGACAATAATGCTGGTCGTTTTCCTGGTGTTGACCGGCCTGGCGATTGACATAGGCTACCTCTATGTCAGCGAGGAAGACCTCAAAACAGCGGCCGAGACAGCTGCGCTGGCCGGCGCGCAGGCGATAAAGCAGAGGATGCTGTTCCAGGTGCAGAACGATCCGTCAAGGATCGACGAGGCAGCCACCGACCTGATCCAGCCGGGCGCACGGAACGCCGCCATCGAGGTGGTTTCGGGAAAACATACCGCCACCGCGCTTATGGAGCTCTCCAACAGCAACGTGAACGCCTTCACCGGCGACAACGACATCACCGTCGGTTTCTGGAATATAAGCAGCCGCAGCTACACCCCCGGCGGGACACCGGTAAACGCCATCCAGGTCCGCACCAAGCGTACCGCTGAGAGCGCCTCCGTCGGCCTCGGCTCACTGGGGAGCTTCATGGCCAAGATCACCGGGAGCGAATCGTTCGGCGAGACCCCGGTCGCCATAGCAGCCATCCCGGCAGGGACGACGGCCAACGTGGCGATCTGCACCGAAGCCTGTGATGCCGCCTGCACCTACCCCGCGGTCTGCACGGTCAAGGAAAGAAAGATGACCTCCGGGCCGGCGAATGCCCGCAATGCGGCGCCGTCAGCGGATCGCTTCCTCTACACCTCCCTGCTCCACCCCGTCACCCTCACCAACACCATGTCCGACCTCGTTTGCCAGGAAATGCCGCAGCAGGAAGTCTGCGGGCGCCCCATCTACACCTCCGCCGGGGCAAGCAACGACATCCTGCGCGACATCAAGGCCATGATGTATGACACGAAGGTCGACAGCGCCACCAAGGAATTCGACAAGAGCGGCAAGGTGACCGGGTGGTGGGCGATACTCCCCGTGACCGACTGCGCCGCGGTGAAGGCAGGACAGGTCTTCGAGGCGCACATGGTGACCAAGTATTCGCTAGTGCGCATCACCAGGATCTGCGCCAGCGGCCCCCCAGGCTGCGGGCATACCGCATCGGATGCATCCGCAGCGGCCTGCGCCGCCGGAGAAGAAGGGATCTACATTGACCGCATCTCCTGTGTAGGCTGCGGCAGCAAGGCCAGGATACTCTTCCCCGGCCTCCACCCGGTCCTCGTCGGCCAATAGAGGGACGCGGAGCCCCCCGCCTGGGGCGGGCCTCCGTTCACCACCCGCCGTGGCGACGTGAATTCGCCTTCCCCTCTCACCGTAGGGAGATTGATCCCCCCCCGGAGGGAGGGTGACAGGGGGTGGGGGAAGCCCTGATTTAATGCCCGAGACTAAAGAGGGGCGGGTCCGAAGACCCGCCCCTCTTGTCGAATCAGAAGTTATCCGATTTCGATCCCGCGCGATAAGCAGTAGCACCTTACTGCAGCAAAGTGACCTTGCCGTCGTCGAGGTCATACTTGGCGGCGATGATCTTGATCTTGCCGTGCTTCTGCTCCCCTGCGAGGAGCTTCGACCTCTTGGTCAGATCGGACGCGACAGCCTTGGTGTTGACCGCAACGGCGCATTCAACGATCTCCTCGTTGGTTTTGCCTTTGCAGTCTTTCTTGGCCTTCTTGGAGGAGGGCTCAATGGCCTTTACGATGGCCCCGATGTTACCTTCCGGCTTGCCCTTCGCGTTGACCGCAGCGGTCACCGCGCCGCAACGCTCGTGGCCGAGCACCATGACCAGCGGCGACCCGAGGTGTTCCACGGCGTACTCCACGCTCCCGACCACGATGGGATCTGCGACGTTACCGGCCACGCGGATGACGAATATCTCGCCCAGGGATTTGTCGAAGATCAGTTCGGGGGGAACGCGGGAGTCCGAGCAGGAGAGGATGACGGCGTAGGGATGCTGACTTTTGGACAGCTTCTCGCGGGCCGATGCGTCGGTCGCGGCGCAGGCGCCGAGCTTGCTCTCGACATAGCGCTTGTTGCCGTCCATCAGTTTCTGCAGGGCCTCGTCCGGGGTGACCCCGGCGCCGGTGCTCGATGCCAGGGCGACCCCGACCGTTGCGGCCAGCCCTGCGGCGAGGATGACCAACTTGCCAACTACGGTGCAGCACTTCATAACAGATCCTCCTTTTGATTTAATTGGGGAAATCCCCATCACAGTGAGAAACAGCGGCACATTCTCACACAAATCCGCGCATTATTCCAGCCTAATCTGATATTTCTAAAGATCTGTCAGTATAAGCGGAGGGAGCTTCTGTCCCACTTAAGGGCCTGCATGGGTGAAAGGCCTTGATGGCTCCGCTCTGAGACATCCGGCTCAGGTGATTTCTTGCATAGAGCTCGCAGCTGTGATACTGAGTCAGCTGTCGGTGGATTGTGATCTTGCCGCTTGAGGGAGTTGAGGGGGGAGTATGACCAATCTATTCATGCTGGCCATGATGTTCTGTGCCGGGATCGCCATCGCGCTGCAGCCTTCAGTGAATGCGCGCCTGGCCCAGAAGGTCGGTGTCATCGAAAGCGCCTGCATCTCCTTCGCCGTCGGCACCATCGTCCTGTTCCTTGTTATTGCTGCCACAGGGAGGCTCAGTCTCAGAGGGATCGACGGTACTGCCTGGTGGGAATGGACCGGCGGGGCCTTGGGGGCATTGTTCGTCTCGATGACGATCTTTCTCGTGCCGCGTATCGGCACCGCGGCTGCGATGTCGGCAACGATCGCCGCACAGCTCACCGTCGGCATTCTCCTCGATCATTTCGGAGCGTTCGGGTTAAGACACATTCCGGCAGACCCGAAGCGGATAATCGGGAGCCTGCTCCTCTTCGCGGGTGTCGCGCTGATCGCCAGGCGCTGATTGTCTGACGGGTAAACTGGACAAACACACACCCACCCATCATCGAGGGATCCCAATCTCCTCGCATCGGAGCTAGCAGCCTATGTGGCTAAAACTTATAGCGGTAGTCGTCATTCTTCTGGCAGGAATCTACCTGATAGCTTTTCTTGAAGAAACCCTGGTCAGCGGTCCCCGCAGGAGGACGCTGGAGCGCAAGGCGCGCGAGAAACTGAATCAGGGGAAGAAGAGAGAGGAAGAGAAAAGAGACGACAGCGAGATTTGAGCCGTCTGAGACTGTCTTTACGTTTTTCTTTGCGTCTTAGCGTCTTTGCGTGAGCTGGTTACCCTTCCCCGAGATAGATCCCGACCGCCATCGCGCAGATGACGACCAGCGAGAAGAGGGCGAAGTGCCAATCCTTCTGCTTCACGAAGATGTAGCCCGCCACCACCACCCGCATGGCCGGTGTGCCGAGTAACACCAGCAGTCCCGCCGTCATCAGCTTGGGAGCGAAATTCGTCATCCCTACAACCATAGCGACGATGCCGGCGCCGAGCAAAGTCGCAGCCACTATCGATCCGATGCGCAGAAGCCGGGCGAGCACCAGCTCGATCGCCTCGACCTCGGCGGCCTTCTTCCCCTCAGCCCCTTGCGTCACCACCACTTAATCCCCCGATAGATCATTTGAACAGCCGTGTAGGCGATGACAGGTATGAAGAAGAGCCTGATGCGGCTCGCCTTCATGTGCATCATGAGCCTCGCCCCCAGTATCGCCCCCAGCAGTACGCCGAGCACGACAGGGCCCGTTACCAGCGGGTCAACGTCGCCCCGGGCGAAGTAGACCACAGCCCCCGAGGCCGCCGTCACCCCTATCATGAAATTTGAAGTCGCGGTGGAGGCCTTGAATGGCATCCGCATGACCTGGTCCATGGCCGGCACCTTGAATATTCCGGCACCTATGCCGAGGAGACCTGCGGCAGCTCCCGAGAAGTACATGATTACCAGCCCGGGGAGCGTCCTCGTCACCTGGTACTCCACCTGGTGTCCCAGCGCCTTGTCGAAATAAGATCCGTTCAGCCGCAGCTTCTTGGAGATGGCATCGGGCTCGACGCCGACCGGAAGCTCGCTCTTCCTGGTCCTGAACATGTTGTAGGCCGAGTAGGACAGGAGCAGCCCGAAAAGGACGAAGAGGTGTCGCTGGTTGATCATGCCGGCGATAAGAGCACCGGAGAGCGCTCCGATGGAGGTCCCCATCTCCAGCCAGATCGCCACCCTGGTGTTCGTCAGCCGGTCCCTGAGAAAGGCCACCGCCGCCCCGGTCGAAGTGGCGATGATGGAAACAGTCGAGGCTGCCACGGCGTGTCGAATGGACATGCCGAAGCCGAGCGTGAGGGCGGGGACAATGATGATGCCGCCGCCCAGCCCGAGGATGGAACCGACAATCCCGGCACCGATACCTACCAGGAACACTTCCAGAAAATTAATAACCACTATTACTGCCCCGATTACACATCATATGTTTCTGCTCTAGTGAGACAGCAATTTACCGTTTATCCCTCGGCGTTACAAACTAAAAAACAGGCACAGCCGAGGCTCTACAACCAAAGGACCTGCACAAACAATAGGCGCGGCTGCCTCCATTTTGCCTCATCTGCTATCACAGTGCATTCAGGATGCTTGATAAACCCCGCAATTCATCGCCATTTACAAGTAAAGCCCGTACTGGCATAGCTCCTGCTATAGGACGACACAGGTACCGAAGCACAAAGAAGTGCACTGTGCCATGGAAGACAGGCAAAGGCGCCTCTCCAATTCGGTGAGAGGCGCCTTTTTTATTTCAATGATCGAAAGGGGGAGACTCGGCCACTGGTGGCTGATAGGGCAAAGCAGCTTGGAGTCGTACTCAACATCAATTACAAAGGAGTAAGCAATGAAAAGAACTTCCAGGATTCTCACAATGGCAATGGCGCTGACTATCGCAGCAACCGGTGTCGCAATGGCGACCCCCTCGACCCAGATCTGGATCCCGTCGACCGATGTCCAGGCATACAAGACACTGCATCTTGGCATCGACAACTACACCCGCACCTCCAGCGGCGGCGGCGGGGCTACCTCCAGCCGCCCCAACGTCTATGACCTCGGACTGACCGCAGGCGTCCTCCCCTTTGAGAAGGTCCAGGCCGAAGTCGGCATCGATTACATCACCAACGGCATCTCCGGTTACGACGGCAACCCCATCTCCTTCAACGTCAAGCTGGCCACTCCGGAAGACTCCATGTTCACCTACTCTCCGGCCCTGGCAGTCGGCAGCTACGGCATCGGGACCAACGGCAGCAAGAAGAGCTCCTTCAGGACCGACCAGAACATCATCTACGGTCTCGCCGCGAGGACCCTCCCCGTCGTCGGCAGGCTCTCCGCTGGCTACTACACCGGCAACGACGACGTCCTCGTCGACAGGGATGGCAAGAAAGAAAACGACGGCGTGCTCGTCTCCTGGGACCGCACCATGACCGAGATCTCCGACAAGCTGTGGCTGGCCGTTGACTACCAGGGCGGCAAGAACGCAGTAGGCGCCCTGAACTTCGGTGCCGCCTGGAACTTTTCCAAGAACGTCTCCGTCATCTTCGGTTACGACATCTACAATGATCAGAAAGTAGCCGGCAGGAACACCTTCACCACCCAGGTCGACATCAACTTCCCGTAACTCTCTTCAGGTTCAGGAGAAGGTCACCAGTTAACAAAGCCGTACCCTTCCGGAGGGTACGGCTTTTTCAATTACGGCGGGTCAGGGTGGGGCTGGCGTTGAGGTTCAAACAGAGGCTCACGGAACATTCGACACTGGCATAAAATAAAAGGTTGACTGGGCAAGAAAGCATGTGGTACAAGTTGGGACTCAATGACGCGGGGTGGAGCAGTCTGGTAGCTCGTCGGGCTCATAACCCGAAGGTCACAGGTTCAAATCCTGTCCCCGCAACCAAAGAA
>NZ_JBXKJL010000115.1:0-17366 GCF_056994735.1 Geomonas sp. | reverse complement strand
CCCTGTGCCCGGTACAGGATCGGGCGGGGAGGCTCGTAGAATGAGATGTGCCAGGGCGGGAGTTCCGGCGGAGCCCCGCCGACTTCGGGTCTCGCCGTGGAGAGTGAAAGTTTCACCCCCTGCCAGTCCTCGCCCGTCTTTTGCGAGACCATGGCGCGGTAGGTGATTTCCGCTTCCTTCCCGTCCGGGCCCAGTCGCACGTCGTAGGTCGGTTCCCATTGCGCCGGGCTGGCAAGGTAGCTTAACTGGAGGCTGAAGGGCATGGCCCGTTCCGCGTCTATCGCCACCTGTACCGCGCGCACCTCTTTCATGCGGTCGATTCTGCTCTGCTCCAGCTCCTTTTTCAGCGCCGCTATCCTGTCCAGCAGCGGCTTTTTCGCGGCCTCCGCGTCGTAGAGCTGCCCCTCCACCTTCCCGATGCCGTCGCCGACGAACCTCGCGGCTTCGTTCATCTCTGAGGTAGTCGGCTTGGCGGCTGTCAGCTCCTTGGAGATCCGCTCCCCCCAGCCCACCCGGATGGACTCGATGAAGGCCCGTTGAGCCGCGAGCCCCTTGCGCCTGGCCTCTATCCCTTCCACCTTGCGATCGAGGACCCTGATCTCCTCCTCCAGCTCATGGACCCGCTTCTGCTCGACCCGCTCCAGGAAGACGTTCCTGATGGTTATGCCGGCGATGCGGGCCCGCCCGCTCCCTTTCCCCTCGACCCGAAGGGACTCCTCCGCCATGGCCTGCGGAAGTCCGGTCAGTGTCACCAGGTTGGTGCCGGCCTGCAGTGCCACCGTGGCGCTGCGGGTGACCTGCGCCCGGTCGGCAAAGACAGTCGCGGCTTCGATCTTTGACGAAGCATCAACTGTATGAGTCTCCGCCACGACAGTTAAAGGAGAGGCGATCGCGCAAAGTACCGACAATAAGATCTGGATCTTCATCATTGCCCTCGACGATAAGGCATCAGGGATGACAGCTGGGCTTTCTCCGTGCCCTCCGTGTCTCCGTGGCCAGTGGTTTGATTAAACTTTCCCCTTCTCCGTCACGTCCTGCTCTACCGGGACTGCCACTTTCTTCTTCGAAGCATAGGTGTAGTACTTCAACTTAACGTTGTCCCAGAGTACCAAGTTGTCGCCAACCTTGGTTATGACGCGGACCTCACCGTCCTGTGAGACGACAAAGCCGATGCTCCCCGGATGCTGGAAGCAGTACCTCATCATCGATCTGTGGCGTGTCCCGAAATGGTTGTAGGAGGAGGGGCGGAGCTTGGCGGTGGTAGCCATCCTGTCGGCGGCATGGAAGAGGTTGGACGGTTCCTGGGAGGTCATGATCTCCACGCCGTACCCTCGAACATCCAGGTTTTGATCCATCAAGACCAGTCCATCCACCCGGGTCAGGATGGCGACGAACCAGATGACACCGTCGATCTCGTTCTTATTGGCCCTAAGGTCCTTCTCGAACTTCCTCAGCTGGAAATACTGTTGCGAAGGGATCTCCTTTTCTTTGGACTCTTTGAGGCCGAGGACGCGATTCTCAAGGTAATCCGCTTTGACCTTGGTCACCGCGTTCGAAAGGAGCGAGGTACGGAGTCTGTTGTAGTTTATCCTGTACTTGATGTTAAGGTCGGGCGTTTCAACGTTCGGCGTGATGAGAATGGCGCCGCCTTTCTTTATCTTTTGTATCCTCAGCAGAATCCTGCACAGTACCGAGAGCCACTGTTGTGTGTGCAGTTCGTCCATCGAGCCGTCGCCGAAGTACATGTCGTCGGCCAGGTGATGTCGTACTGCCTCGAGGTACCTGTCGATTCCGCTACTCAGCAACTCCCTGACGGGGCTATCCCTGAAGATGTCGAGGGAGTTGCGGATCAACTCGCTGATTCTCAGCTCGGCCACCTTCTCGTAACGCATGTAGACCACGACCACGCCGATCCCCTCGACGCTGGCCTGGAAGAGGCCGGGGCGGTCCGGCTGGATCTCTGCGCTTCGGTTCAGGAACTTGTGAAAGAGATTCTGCTGGTCGACCAGCCCCCAGATGTAGAGAGTACCTTCCTTGTCGGGCCAGACGGCGAAGGACGAGGTCCGCAACTCGGAGGACTTCGCTATCTTCACCAAGCTCGGAACGGAAAAAAGGATCGGTTCCGCGAAGGGGACATAGCTCCAGCGGTCCTTCATGGGGTTGCGCGGCGGCTTCGGGTCCGGCTGGGAGGGGTCGAGAAAGACCATGTGGAATCTCACCGGCTCCGATTCCTCCGTCCTCAGGCTCGAATAGTACATCGTCTCGAACAGATCGATGATGATCTTCTCGTCGGGGAAGGGGAGGTGGCGCTTCCTCAGGTCGGCGCATACCGATTCCGCCAGGTGCTTCGGAGTCTTGTGTCGTGAGCTCATGGCAGGTATCCGCCCTGGTAAGGACCAAGGACCAACTCCAGGTGCCTCTTTACGCCGTCGAAGAGCTCTAGGGTCAGGTCACAGGGGTTGTCGCAGTAATGGCCGGAAGAGGCGAAGTTGTAATAGATCCTGCAGGCGAAGGGCCTGACGCCGTAGATGCCGCAGGTCCTCTTGCCGAGATTGAAGAAGGGACAGAAGCCGGAATCGTCCAAGCGTTTGGGCAGGAGGTCGAGGACGCTCTTTTCGTAGGCGAAGACGTCGGGCCGGCACCTGCAGCACTGGCCGGTGGCGCACCCGCTCTCCAGGCTCATTATGGTGTGACAAAAGGACCCGACGAAGACGCGCCTGCTGAAGCTGTCTGCGGCGCGGTAGAGGAAGGAGATCTGCCGCCACCTCTCGCCGCCCGCTCGTTCGGCCTGGATCACCCTCTTCTTCAGCCGATCCAGCTCCTGCCTTATCTCTTCTTCTTGCACCGATTTCAGAGTCAATGCCATCAACTTCTCCTGCACCGCGTCGATATTTACAGCCGTGGGGAGGTCTATTTCGGATACTGGGCAAGCTCCAGCAGGATGCCATCGGGGCCGTGGAAGTAGACCAACTTCTTCCCGGTCTTCTCCCAGGTCCGCACCTCGCTGATGAAGCTCACCCCGTGTTCGCGCAGCCTCTGCACTTCCGCCTCGATATCTTCCACCGCGAACGCCAGGTGCCGGAAACCTGTTGCGTCGGCCCTCCCGATGTGGTCGTCTCCAGGGGAGGTGGCGTCGAACTTCAGGAGTTCGATGGAGAGATCGGAGCCGGGGTGATGCAGGGCGACGAAACGTCCACGGGCATTTTGAATTCCGGTGAGTTTGCCGAGAAAGCCGGAGTCGAGCTCTGAGCTTATTCCTTCGGTGAAGCCGAGGAGGAAAAAGAACTCCTTGGCCCGGTCCAGGTCGCTTACCACGATGTTCAGGTGATCGATTCGCGCTATCATGAGTTCCTGCTTCTCTCCCTCCATGAGTCTCGGCTGTTGCGGTGCTGCCTACAATATCATACCAATGAGAGAATACTTTCATAGTTTTTACTAGCACCGAATTTCTTGCACACGCATCTGGTATGGCAGCTTGTGCTGTAGCCTTGGATGACCTACAATGTAGCTACAGAAGGGGGTAAGGATATGGCAGACACGGTGATTCGTTCACGCATAGACTCAACAGTGAAGCTGGAGGCTCAGGCCGTCCTGGACAGGTTCGGCCTCTCCATGAGCGAGGCGATCCGCCTTTTTCTGCACCAGGTGGTAATCGAGAAAGGGATACCCTTTCAGGTCAAGCTGCCTGCGGATGCAGCAAAAGAACACGACCTGTGGTTTCGTCGGCAGGTGAACGCAGCTTTAGAAGAGGCCGACGATCCGGCAACTCAGCTAACAGTTCATGAAAATTTTTCCTCTCAGTGGGAAGAGAAAAAGAAGGCATTGAAATCTCGTGCCGGTAAGGAGAAGGCATCGTGAATCTTGAGTGGCTGCCACCTGCACTGCGAGATTTCGAATCAGTCATCGAGTTTATTGCCGCCGATAATCCGGGTGCGGCGATAGCGCAAGGTGATGAAATTGAGCAGCAGGTGGCAAGGCTGCTTCAGAACGAGAAGATAGGACGGAAGGGGCGTGTTGAAGGAACGAGAGAGCTTGTGATAGTGCGTACTCCGTTTATTGCTGTTTACCGCATCACAGGTAACAAGATACAGATACTGCGAATACTCCACGGCGCGCAGCTATGGCCGCCACCTCTTTGATAGAAGTCACCAAACTTTACGAGGTTCTCCCCTCAACAGTTCCAGCAGCTGGTCTGCCGTCATCTTCCCGCTGATGTCACTTTCTTCGAGGAGGCTGTCGGCCAGGCCGCGTTTATGCTGGTGCAGCCCGACGATCTTCTCCTCGATGGTTCCCTTCGACACCAATCTATAGATCGTGACCGGGCGCTGTTGCCCGATGCGGTGGGCGCGGTCGGAAGCCTGGTCCTCCACGGCCGGGTTCCACCACGGGTCCATGTGGATGACGTAGTCAGCGGCAGTGAGGTTGAGACCGACGCCGCCGGCCTTGAGGCTGATGAGAAAGAGCTCTCCCTCTCCGGACTGGAACGCCTCCATGCTGGTCCTGCGGTCTTTCGGCGGGGTGCTTCCATCCAGGTACTGGTAGGAGATGCCCGCCTTATCGAGGTACTCCCGGAGCAACTCCAGGTGCCCCACGAACTGGCTGAAGACCAGGGCCTTGTGGCGGTTTTCCCGCAGCTCGCTCACGATCGCGGCGAAGGCTTCGAGCTTCGAACTCGGTATCCGGCTCTCAGGCAGCACCAGCCGTGGATTGCAGCAGGCCCGCCTCAGGCGCATGATCTCCGCCAGGATCTTCAGGTGCTGTTCGCCTTTCCCCTCGACCTTGCCGACACCGGCCAGATTATCCAGCGCGCTTCTGCGCAGTGCCTCGTAAAGGGATGCCTCCTGTTCGCTCATCTCCACCTTGATGGTGATCTCTGTCCGGGAAGGAAGCTCCTCCAGTACCTGGTTCTTGGTGCGCCGCAGGATGAAGGGCTGTATCAGCTTCTTCAGCCGCCCGCGAGCCTTCTTGTCCTGACCCTTCTCTATGGGGGCGGCGAACTTCAGGTTGAACTGCTTGTGTGAGCCGAGGAGCCCCGGGTTGATGAAGCGGAAGACGTTCCAGAGCTCTCCGAGGTGGTTCTCTATCGGGGTGCCGGTGGCGACCATCCTGAAGGCGCCGGATAGTTCCATGGCGGCCTGGCTCCGTTTGGTCGCCATGTTCTTTATCGCCTGCGCCTCGTCGAGCACGATGGCCTGCCAGCTCACCGTGCCGAGCAGTTCACCTTCCTGCTGCAGCAGGCCGTAGCTGCAGATCACCAGGTCGAACGGTTTCAGCCGCTTCAGTGATTCAGCCCGCTTGTTTCCGCCGAAGATGATGACCTCGAGGGTGGGGGCGAACTTCCGGGCCTCGCTCTCCCAGTTGAGGCAGACGGAGGTGGGCGCCACTACCAGAGAAGGACCCTTGGCAGCCATCGACAGAATCTGGGCCAGTGCCTGGACGGTCTTCCCGAGACCCATGTCGTCGGCCAGGCAGGCCCCTACACCCCAGTGGGCGAGGCGGTTGAGCCAGTTAAAGCCTTCCTCCTGGTAGCCGCGTAACTCCGCCTGCAGCGTGGTCGGCAGCTTGGGCTGGAAGTTTTGCGCCTCGCTAAGCCTCTTCAACTGCCCCTGCCAGTGCTGGTCCGTTGTCAGTTCGCCTGCCTCGTCCGCGAAGTCGCGGAAGACCCCGGCGGCCAAGGGGTGGAAGCGGAAGGCCTTCCCGTGGGGGTCGGCAAAGGATGCGAGTTCCTCCAGCCGCTTCTTGAGCTGTGCCGACAGGGCCAGGTATTCTCCCTCGCCCAGCGGAATGAAGCGGCCGTGCCCCTCGCCGGCCAATTTCACCAGCTGCTGCAGGTCGATCGCCAGCCCCTCGTTCAGCCTGATCTCGCCCTCCAGCTCGAACCAATCCTTGGCCTGCCTTATTGTCAGCCTGCACTGGCCCGTTGTGGCCTCCTGCCGCACCTTGAATTTCGCCCCCTCGGGCCACGCCACCCGGACCGTTTCACCCAGCGACTGGAGTTGCAGCAGGACCTCCAGGGCGTCATCGGGCCTGGGAACCAGCCACTCGGCATCGCTCTCCTCGGCCTCGGGGAGGGCAGTGAGGGCGGCGACAGCATCCGCGGCGCGACCGACCTCCAGCCGCAGGGCCCTTCTGGCCTGGACTCTCTTGCCGTCTATTTCCGCCATCACCGTCTCGCCACCTGCTCCCGGGCGGAAGTAGGGGCCGGCGTCCGAGAAGGGGCGGACCAGGAGCTCGAGCTTCACGCCGGTATTGTACGGCAGGAGGTGGAAGCAGGGCGTCGGATCGGCGGTCACCGTCGCGGACTCGCTGCCGATGTCGGAATGAACGGTCAGGATGGAGGAGAGGGATCTGATCGCCTCCAGCGCCTTTTCCCTGGCCTGTGCCGGAAGCTTCAGACCCTGTCCGAGGATGGCCGCCACCCTCTTGTACTCGTCCTTGGCCTCGAAGACCTTGAGGCGTGTCGGGCTCTCCTTCTGGAGATAGATCTTCTGGTCCTGATCGAAAGAGGGGTGGATGTGCATCTCGAAGAAATCGCCGTGGGAGGTCAGCTGAAGTTCAGCCTCCCCCTGCACCAGTTCCAGGCGCACGGTCGCCGCGGGATCGAGGTAGACGTGAGGATGGCCGATCATGAGCGGGAGGGCCTTGTTCTGATCGAGCCGGTAAGCCTCCCTGCCGTAGCCGTAGTAGCTGTGGTCGCGCTCCTGTCTGATGCAGCCGCAGAGGCGGACATCCTGCTCGCTGAGGAAGTCGAGCTGGGCGGCCTCCTCGGCCAGCCTCTTCAGCGAAACATTCCTCCCCGAGGTCCACTTCCCGGTGGCGGTTCGTTTCTGTTCACGAGGCTGTATCTCGAAGTGGCGCCCGACCTCCTGGAAGTGCCAGATCAGGCGTCCCTCCGATGCGGCTTTCTGCGGGGTTGCCTCTTCATCCTTGTTGAGCCTGATCAGCGCGCTCAGGGCATTTTCCCAGAACTCGATCCTTTCCACGGTACGGAATAACGGGATCACCCCCTGTGACTGATACCTCGTCAGCACGTCGTCCCCGTCCGCACTGTCCATGCCACAGGCCGCGGCAGAGAGGGTCATCTCGTCAGCCAGCCAAAGATATCCCGCCTCCCTAGCCCGCCTGGCCAGTGCGGGGAGAGCGACCACCCTGCCCGCCATCTCCGATCCGGACCAGTGGAGGGCCAGGGCCACGAAGAGGGCGTAGAGAGGAGTATCCAAGGGGCGCATAGCTGCGGCCTCCAGCTGTCTCGTCACTCCTTGCTCCCCGCCGTGCTCTCTGAGCACCAACTGCAGGATCCGGTAGATGTCCTGATAGGGCCATTCCTTCTTTTTGAGGACGAAGCTGCAGTGCTCGGCGGCCTGCTCCCGCATTTTGGCTTCTCCGGAGCCGATGAGGGCGAGGATGAAGAAGAGCCCGGTGAAATCGTCGAAGAAGGTTTTTCTCTTCCCCGTTTCTTTTTTCAGGCGGACGAGCGCCGCTTCGAACCGAGCGATCGAGGCTTCATGTCTCCCTCGCTGCAGCTCGGCGCAGCCGAGAACAGCCAGTTCGACGGAGTTCGTCGCCTCTCCCGCGGTCTCTTCGGCCTCAGCGACTCTCCCGCGCAGCAGGAGTTCCAGGGAGTACAGGTTGATCAGAGCCTCGGGCGCACTCGGTTCGCCTGCCATCTCGGCCAGGACTTCGAATGGCCCGCTCGACGGGGAGAGATCGGCGCTGGCGCGGGGGAGGATGTAGCCGAGGGTCGCGATCTTCAACTCCTGCGGGAGGGAGCGGAACCACGCGCCGTCGAAAGGATCGGTGCACACCGTCACGAAGGGGTGGCAGCGGAGGGCGTCGTAGGCGAACTGCCTCTCGTAGCGTGCAGCCATGGCAAAGGCGAGCTTGGCGTCGCCTCGGTAGAAGGCGATCCTCACGTCGCGCAGGGCGTGCAAAGGGGAGCGGTAGTACGTGCTTCCCCAGTCCGAGACCATGGGAATCTCTGACTGCACGGCCCTCGCCATCAGGTCGAAGACGCCGTCGGAAACGGCGGAGAGCGTTGCCGGATGCATGAGCTGGCTGCTGCAGCGGACCCCTTCCTTACCCTGCACGACCAGCTGGTCGTGGGCCAGCTTTTCCAGGACGGTGGAGAGCAGGACTCCTGTGTAGTGGGCTCCGACGGGGCTGTTGGTGCCGCTACTCCTGGCGATGTTGAGCAGCACGCTCTTTGACACGGGGGCGAAGATGACCGAAAGGAGCTGGATCAATCTTCTTTCGTGGGGAAGGGAGCGTTGGAACTTCTGGAGGAGTTTGTGTGAAAGATTTATCGCGGACGACACTGCTGTACTCCCTCTATCTCCCTCCCCGGGAGGGGAGGGAAGGGTGGATCGGGAGGAGCTAGTCCCGATATCTGCGGACGAGGTCGCCATAGGCGTCGATCCGGCGGTCCCGTAGGAAGGGCCAGATGCGCCGCACGTCCTCGCTGCGGCGACGGTCGAGCTCGACCAGGAGGATCTCTTCCTCCTCACCGCCATGCGCCAGGAGCTCGCCCTGTGGTCCGGCGATGAAGCTGGAGCCCCAGAAGCGGATCCCCGCTCCGACGCCGCTGGGGTCGGCCTCGAAGCCCACCCGGTTCGCGGAGATAACCGGTATGCCGTTGGCTACCGCGTGCGAGCGCTGCACCGTGACCCAGGCGTCGAGCTGCCTTTGTCGCTCGGCATCGGTGTCCCTGGGATCCCAGCCGATGGCGGTGGGGTAGATCAGCATGTCGGCGCCGGCCAGGGCCATGAGTCGGGCGGCCTCGGGGTACCACTGGTCCCAGCAGACCAGCACCCCGAGTGATCCGACCGAAGTCCGGATCGGTTCGAAACCGAGGTCGCCGGGGGTGAAGTAGAATTTTTCGTAGAAGGCGGGATCGTCCGGGATGTGCATCTTGCGGTATTTCCCCGCGATGCTCCCGTCGCTCTCCAGCACCACTGCGGTGTTGTGGTAGAGACCCGGGGCGCGCCGCTCGAAGAGGGAGGTGACGATGACGACGCCGAGCTCCTTCGCCACCGCACCGAACAGTGCCGTCGAAGGTCCCGGGATCGGTTCAGCCAGGTCAAAGCAGGCGGTGTCTTCGGTCTGGCAGAAATAACTGCCGGTATGGAGTTCCTGCAGGACGACGAGTTTTGCCCCCTGCTCCGCGGCCTTGCGTATCGAGGCGACCGTGGCCGCTATATTGGTTTCGCGGTTCTCTCTCAGTCCCTGCTGTACCAGAGCCACCTTCAGCTTCTGCATTTCTTCCTCCTGTAAAACCGTAACAGCCTTCTTAATCGACGATTGCCCCCCGGCTGCAGCCGGTTCGCGCCCGGGAGGGCGCTCCTACAAAACATAGTCAAGGCACATCTCTCTATTTCAATGTCCCGTTGGGCAACTGCATAGTCACGCAGTGCAGCGAACCGTGCTGGAGAATGAGCGGCAGGCAGTTGATGCCGATGACTTCCCGTCCCGGGAATGCCGTGGCGATGGCCTCCAGGGCGGCGGTGTCATTCCTGTCATCGTAGGTCGGGACCAGTACCGCGCCGTTTATCACCAGGAAATTGGCGTAGGTTGCCGGCAGCCTGGTGCCCTCCTCGTCATGCCTGGTGGTGGGCCACGGGAGCGGTATCGTCCGGTACGGCTTTCCATCGTGGGTGCGGAAGGCCCTGATCTCGCCCTCCATCGCCTTCAGGGCCGGGTAGTGCTCGTCCTCGGGGTCATCGCAGGTCACGTAGGCGATGGTGTCGTCAGGGCAAAGCCGCACCAGGGTGTCGACATGGGAGTCTGTGTCGTCGCCGGCGAGGTAGCCGTTGGCCAGCCACAGGAAGCGGTCGCTCCCGAAGAGTCCATGGAGTTCCTCTTCCAGTTCCTCGCGGATGAGGTGGGGGTTCCTGTTGTCGTTTAGGAGACACTCCTCCGTAGTCAGGATGGTGCCCGCGCCATCGCTCTCGATGCTCCCCCCCTCAAGGATCAGCCCGATGGTTTCCAGCGGCGCGTTCCAGACGCCGAGTCCCTGCAGCCGGCGATTGATCCGGTTATCGAGGTCGGAAGGGAATTTAAGCCCCCAGCCGTTGAAACCGAAGTTGAGGAGGGTCACAGTTCCGTCGTCCCGTACCGCGATGGGACCGAAGTCCCGGGCCCAGGTGTCATTGGTCTCCACCTGGTATATCCGCACCCGCTCCATCCGGGCGCCGGCGCTTATGAGCTGTTCCCGTACGCTTTCAGGGGCCGGCGCAGCTATCACGGCTGTCTCGAAACGGCTGATCTCCCGGACGATCTGGGCAAAAACCGGCTGCACCGCTTCGAGGTGGGGACGCCAGTCGCTTTCTTCATGAGGCCAGGCCAGTAGCACCCCGTCCTGAGGTTCCCATTCTGCCGGCAGTCTTCTCTTGGTCACGTGATCTCCTCTGGCTGGTATGGCGCAAGATTAAAAAAGTTAGCATAGCGTGTTCATCCATTGCAAGACAAAAGGGGGCCGACGTGGGGCGGATTGACGCTGCTGAAAGACGTTGATTCCGGCGGCAGATGCTCGTATAGTTGCTCACTTCAGTTACGACGGCACCGTTTCCACGGGCTCGGCCTGAACAGCAGTTCGCACCGGAGCTGGCGAAGCACCGGCAGGCCGAGTTACCGATCCTTACCATTAAATAGCAGCAGGAGTGTTGGATATGGCATTTCCCGAGACGGTCAATCTTCCTTTCAATGGCGAGATCATCAGGTCCCGCTTCACCCAGAAAAAACCTGGAGAGCTGGAAGGTACGGAGGAAGGGTTCTGGGTCCTGCTGCAGGGCGACGCCGTGCTCCTCTGCGATGGCCAGTTGCCCCACGGGCTGGTCCCTGCGGAGTTTTTCGCCGATCGCGAGCCCCTGGTTTTCGGGGAGTGGGATGGAAAGCCGGTGCGGGTCGTCGCGGTGTCGCGCGAGCTCGCCGTGCCACCCGGCTTTTCGGCACTTCCCTGGACCGAGCTCCCCGACGACCTGGCCACCTTGTACGGCCTGGCCAGGCAGGTCGTCTACTGGCAGAGGATGAGCGCCAACTGCTCGCGTTGCGGAGGCGCCATGGAGGGGATCACCTTCACCTGGGGAAAACGCTGCACCTCCTGCGGTCACGAGCACTTCCCCCACATCCACCCCTGCGTCATCGTGCTTATCACCCGGGGAGACGAGTTTCTCCTGGTGCGCAAGCCTGAGTGGGCCCCCGGCCGCTACAGCCTGGTCGCGGGTTTCGTCGACTTCGGCGAGTCCCTCGAGGAGTGCGTGGAACGCGAGGTCCTGGAAGAGACGGGACTGAAGGTGACCAACGCACGCTACGTCGGCAGCCAGAACTGGCCCTTCCCGAGCCAGTTGATGGCGGGCTTCATCGCGGACTATGCCTCCGGGTCGATCTTGGTCGATGGAGACGAACTCGAGGATGCCCAGTGGTTCACCCGCGAAAAGATGCCGGCGGCGCTCCCTCCCCACCGCAGCATCGCCCGCTGGATCATAGACCGCTTCGCCCTCGGGCTGGCTCCCGTCGCCATTGACCGGAAATCTCATGAGGTCATGTAGCAGGTAGGAAAAAAAGCCTAAAGTCCAGATCCCGGGATCCGATAGGTAGCTTTGAAGCATCCCCGGAAATCGCTCAGCGTTCTCCAGGGTCTCCTTTTGGGGGACGGTTCACGCCGTCCCCTTTTTTTGCGCCCGAAGCCCTCCCGCCTTCCTGCCCGCCCTCTCCACCAATTCGCCTTCCCACATTCGCCTTCCTCCTTCCGCGGCACGGGGTGCCCGCCCCGCGGCTGGAGAGACCAAAGCTCCTCTCGTTCGCCACGATGGCCGCCGGTTCTCCTTCGGCAGGGTGTGGTTGTATTGCTGTAGCCTTTCTGGTAGAGTAAGCGGTTCGTTACCACCAGGTGGGAGAGCTCAGGAAGATGGAAAACAGGAGCAACGCCCTGCTGCGGCACCTTATGGAGATGCCGCCGGCGGCGATATACGCCTTGGCAGACAAGGTGCACCTCTTCAACGGCTTCGAGCTGTGCAAGAAGACTCCCGTCTCTCAGGTCACCTGGAGTGACGACGGCTGTACTCTCGAACTGCGGCTGCGAGACGGCGGCTTCTTCGGAGTATCCCTCACCCTGGTACGCGGGGAATTATCGACCTCCTGCGACTGCGGGGCCTGGAGCCCGAGAGGGCGTTGTCCCCATGTGGTCGCAGCCCTCGCTACCGTTAAAAAAGCCCTCGATCTCCACTCCTTCCCGATGCTGCAACTCCCATTTCCCTACCTGGAGACACTTCACAGCCAGCTGATGCGGGTCTCCCCCGAGGAGGGAAGGAAGAAGGCCTTCGCCACTTTCGCTGACGCGCCCTACGCCCTGGTGATCGACCGGCTTGACGGCCCGACCCGCTTCCGTCTTTGTCGCGACGGCGCCACCGTCACCCTCCTGGACGCCGATCTTCTCCCCTCGATCCGGGAATTTCTGAGAATAATGTACCATCCGGTGCTGAGGCGGCGGTGCGTCGAGGATTTCCTTTCCAGGTTCGGCGGCAGGTTCCCCATCGTCTACTCGGGGCCGCAGGGGCGGGTCCAGTTGACCTTCGATGCCGCGACTGAGCGATCGCTTCTGCTCCACCTCGACTTCCACGACCAGGAAGTCCACATCCGCAAGACTCTTGATGACGGCAGCGCCCTGAGCGGCCAGTCTTTCGTCAGCGACGGATACCATTTCGATCTGTCCCTGGCGCGGATCCAGAAGATCGACGAGTTGAGCGCCAATCGCTACCTCACCGCGCTGTTCGGCAGTCTTCAAAACGTCATCGAGCCCCAGTTCGCGCGTGATTCCGATGGCTTTCGCATCGGGAAGGACGACTTCAACCGCAGCCAGTTTGCCATCAGCCAGAGCGAGTTCGCCAACTTCCTGAAGTGCGTGGTGCTTTACGTCGATGGCGCCAGGTACTTTCCCGCCACGGTCGAGCCGCGTTACCGCCTGAACATCCTGGAACTGGGCGACCAGGTCCGTGTGATGGCAGAGGGCGTTGCCGCAGGGATGACCTTTCCGCTGTCACGCGAGACCTTCTGGTTCTTTCCGGCCGCAGGGCGTGCCCATTTCCCCCAGCCGCTGAAGGCCAAGAAAAGGGTCGGCACTATCCTCGACGCCTGCTTCGCCACCCTGGCTGGAAGAAGCCGGGCGGATCGGGAAAAGATCGTGCGCCTTGCGCTCGATTCTCCCGACTTCAGCAAGCGAGGGGTCAAGACCGAAGCCCGCAGGATCGTCACCTCCTTCTTTCAATCGGCCACCGATCCCCGCACGCTCCTGCAGCTGGTCGACAGGGAGTGGCTGGGGATCGCCGTCGACGGCGCGGCCCAGGCCCGGCTGACCGAGATCCCCTACGAGCTTTTCGGGATGGAGATCTTCTCCCGCGCCGAGGAGCCCGGCGAGATGGTGATCGAGCGAAAGATCTTCATGAAGAGCATATCCAGGGTCCGAAGTGCCCTGGCCGCAGCCGGCTTCAGTCTCGCCATGGGGGGCGAGGAACTCGAGACCGTCGCCTGGTCGTTCACCCTGGACGCCACCCGCTCCTCGATAGACTGGTTTGAGCTCCGCCCCGAGATACGGTACGAGGGGGAACTGGTTACCGAGCAGGAACTCCTCGAGGCGGTGAAGGGGGGCGGTGTCTTCCGCAGGGCGGGGGCGATGGTCATCCTCGACGAGGAGAGCAGCCGCGCCCTCACCCTCTTTGCCACCCACACCAGGCGCGAGGTGGTCCGGGTTCCGCGCCTGCAGATCCTGGACTGGATCGTACTCAGGCGCAGCGGCGTGAGGGTGCTCCTTTCCCCTGAGGACGAGCGGGTGATCGAGAGCCTGACCCACTTCGAGAGCATCCCGCAGCGACAGATTCCTGCCGGACTCAAGGCGACACTGCGCAACTACCAGTGCGAGGGATACTACTGGCTGGCCTTTCTCTACGAGCACCGCTTCGGTGCCTGCCTTGCCGACGACATGGGACTGGGCAAGACCATACAGGCCATCGCCCTTATTGCGGGAGTCAGAGAAGGGCTGATCGCTTCCGAGGTGCCGCCGGAGGTGCCCCACCTGGTGGTGGTTCCTCCCAGCCTGATCTTCAACTGGGAGAGCGAGATCGCCCGCTTCTACCCCGGCCTGAAGGTCGGAGTCTACCGCGGCCAGGGGCGGCGCGCCGACTTCAGGGGGCTGGACCTGGTGATAACCAGCTACGGCGTCATCCAGCGTGACATCGAGACCCTCGCCGCCATACCTTTCAACGTCGTCGTCTTCGACGAGGCGCAGGCGGTGAAGAACATCCACGCCGAGACTACCGGGGCGGTAAGGAGGCTGAAGGGGAGGTTCAAGGTCTCCCTCACCGGCACCCCGGTGGAAAACCACCTCGGGGAATACTTCTCCGTGATGGACCTGGCGCTGCCCGGGCTCCTCGGTCCTTATGAGCAGTTCCGGAAGCAGATGGGGCGGGAGGAGCCGGGGTTCCTGGAAACGCTGGTGAGGCGGACCCATCCCTTCATCCTGAGGCGTGCCAAGGACATGATCAAGGCCGAGCTGCCGCCCAAGGTGGAGACCGACCTCTACCTCGAGATGAGCCCGAAGCAGAAGGCCCTGTACGTGAGAACCGTGGCCAAGGTGAAGGAGACGGTGGCGCAGGCCTACAGCTCCAACGCCCCCGGCCAGGCCCGCATCATCGCCCTGACCGCGATCCTCAAGCTTCGCCAGATCTGCCTCTCCTCGAGGCTCCTCCTTCCGGAATCGGGTGACCACTCTCCGAAGGTCGATCTTCTGATCGACCAGCTGCACGAGCTTTTTGCCGAGGGGCACAGCGTGCTGGTCTTCTCGCAGTTCACCACCTTCCTCGACCTGGTGCAGGAGGGGTTCACCCAGCATGGCATCCCCTTCTTCCGGCTGGATGGCACCACCCCGGTGGCGCGCAGGAAGGATCTGGTGGAGCGGTTCCAGAACTCGCCAGAGCCGGGCGTCTTCCTCCTGAGCCTCAAGGCTGGAGGGAGGGGGCTCAATCTGACCAAGGCCTCCTACGTCTTCCACCTCGACCCCTGGTGGAACCCCGCGGTGGAGAACCAGGCCTCGGATCGCGCCCACCGCATCGGGCAGCTGCGACAGGTGACCATCACCAGGCTCCTGATGCGCCACAGCATCGAGGAAAAGATGATGGAGCTCAAGAAGCGGAAGCTGAAGCTCTACCGCGCCCTCCTGGAGGACGCCGAGCACGAGGGGACGGGCGCGATAGGCCGCGAGGATTTCGAGTTCCTGCTGGGGTAGTCGCCGAGGGCCACCATTTCGACGATTCCAGCGCTGGAGGGAACGCCTTTACATCCCCCCCTTTGCGAAGGGGGGCTTGGGGGGGCTTTTGAGCTGCAGTAGGGAGCTTAGAAGCTGCTAGGCCTGGGGCTGCCGGAAATATCTGCAGAAGGAGAGGGTGTTCCTGCCGTCTTCGGAGCGGTAGCTGACCTCGTCCATGATGGTCTCGATAATGAAAAGCCCCATGCCGTTTTCCGGGATGGAGCCTATCTCTTCGGGGTCGAACTCGAGGGTGCGGGGGGCGAAGTCTTCCATCGTCTTGCCGCAATCGGAGATCTCGAAGGCGATCCTGTCATGGTGCAGGGTGACCGAGGTGTCGACCCTGAAGCCATTCTCGTGTTTGTAGGCGTGTGCTATGGCGTTGTTGACCGCCTCGACCACGCAGACTTCCATTTCGCCATAGGCGTCTTCGTCCAGCGGCGAGCAGGCGCAAACCCCGCGTATCGCATGTCCTACCAGCGCCACGTTGCTCAGCTTGCTTTCGATGCTCATGTGGAGCGTCTTGCTCGCGTTCTTCATGCCTGTCGTTCCGATCTACTCTCCCTGTCGGGAAAATTTCAGCTGATGCTGGTTGGTGGCGAAACGCCTCTGGATGTCCTCGCCGCTTCCAGGTGTGGTGCCTGCTCCACCCAGCACTGCGCCAGCGAGAGGTGTCTCAGAAACTCCGCTGCGAAGAGAAATTCTCCCAAGGGAGCCGCCACGTTGATGCTCTCCTCCCCGCGCTGGATGGAGAGGGCGTAACCCTTCCTGTCGTTTCTCTGGTAGCATTCCACACTCATCTTGGTGATCGTTTCACCTTCGCCGGCATCGAACTTGTGGGTCAGCGTCTCCTTTCCCACCGCCTGCTGCACCGCGTGCATCATGTTATGGAGATGGAAAGCCTCCCAGGGCTGCACAATGAAGCGGATCTGGTTACCCCCGCTGGTCTTCCTGAAGAAACGGAGCGCGATCCTGCCCTCGTCGGGCTTTCCCTGCTGCTTTTTCTCGGTCGGGGTGATCTCGACCCCGCTTTCCTTCGCATAGATGGTGAAGCTGGGAATTCTCATGTGACCTCCCTGGCAACGCAATAACTTTAGCGCCCGGGGCTTTGTTGTCAATGAATCTACAGGAGCACCGGAAGCCTCGTGGTCAGGACGATGTCGCCGGAGGTGACCCTGGCGCGGTAGGCCAGAACCTCCACCCCGGAGTGCGCGGCTTCCCTGAGGGCGGCACCGTACCCCGGGTCGATGGCATCGGCGGGCGCCACCCTCTCGCCGTCGGCTCGTTGGACCACGAAGAAGTTCACCGCCCGATGCCCCTGGCGCACCATTTCCATGAGCTCCCTCAGATGCTTCTGCCCCCGCGCCGTCACGGCATCGGGGAAGAGGGCGCTGCCGTCCTCCACCAGGGTCACGTTCTTCACCTCGACGTAACACTTCCCCTGCGGCCCGGAGAGGAGGAGGTCGATCCGGCTGCCGTTCCCGTAGGGGACCTCGGCGGTTATGGCGTGGTAGCCGCTCAACTCCTCGACCAATCCGTTCTCGACGCCTTCGCGCACCAGGCGGTTGGGGAGGAGGGTGTTGATGCCGACCCAAACTCCGTCGGCCTCAACCAGTTCCCAGGAGTGCGGATACTTCCTGCCGGGGTTGCAGCTTCGGGAGAGCATGACCCGGTTACCCGGTGTGGCGCAGCCGCGCATGCTCCCGGTATTGGGAGTATGCGCGGTAACGATGGTGCCGTCATCGAGTTCGACATCGGCAAGAAAACGCTGGTAGCGTCGGATCAGGGTGCCGGGGAAAAGCGGCTGGGGCAGTTTCAATGTTTACTTTACTCCTTGGACAGAGACGGCCCTGCAATTACTCTGTGTCAAGCCGGGCCGGCCGCCGGTCCAGAAGATTACTATCGGCGGTACTCTCTGTCCAGACAAAAAACTTCCTGATTTGTACCAATCTTCCGCCAGCTTCCAAGACTGTCATTCCCGAAGCGATTCTGATCGGGAATCCAGCTCCTAAACGACGTGAAATCTGGATCCCCGATAAGGGCATTCGGGGATGACAATCTCATAGCGGAAGATTAG
>NZ_JBXKJL010000114.1:0-8314 GCF_056994735.1 Geomonas sp. | reverse complement strand
CTGAATATTCACACAATTGATCTCAGCTTGAGAGTGACGTCTTGAAGACGCTGGAGCAGAGGTAGTGGCAAAGGAAGAAGCCGGTTCTTGAAGCAGTGGTTCAGCTTTTCCTCTGTGCCCCTCTGTGTCCTCCGTGGTTTCTGCTTTTGCTTTGGGTTTACCTGTTTCCGGGATTTAGCTTGAGAAGATTTTATCCCGGATATCCTGTTGTCCCATCCCTGTCAAACGCTTTTTCGTCTTTGGAGTCCGCATGAAGTGCTTCATGTTTCCAGGAAAACCGCTTTCGCGTGCTGCCTCCCTCCCCGAAAAAATCGTTCAAAGGGATAGACAGGATTGACAGGATAAAACCAGACACAGAAGCGACGACTGAATTTTCACACAATTGATCTCAGCTTGAGAGTGACCTCTTGAAGACGCTGGAGCAGAGGTAGTGGCAAAGGAAGAAACGGTACTTGAAGCAGTGGTTCAGCTTTTCCTCTGTGCCCCTCTGTGTCCTCTGTGGTTTATGCTTTTGCTTTACGCTGTTTCCGGGATTTAGCTTGAGAAGATTTTATCCCGGATATCCTGTCCATCCCTGTTAAACGCTTTTGAGTCTTTGGAGCCCGCATGAAGTGCTTCATGTTTCCAGGACAACCGCTTTCGCGTGCTGCCTCCCTCCCCGATGACGCCGATTTCGCGGAGGTCAGGAACATGGTGCGTCGCGTCACGCGTCTGGACCTGGGCTCCTTCGAGTGGATGTCCGGGAAAGGCACCGAGAACGTCAAGCTCCAGATCCTTGGGGTGGCCCAGAGCCTCTACCTCCTCCGGACCTTGGGCCGCCGCGGGATCGATCCCGATATCGTTGCCCAGCACAGCATGGGCATCTACGCCGCACTGGTCGCCTGCGGCTCCCTTGACGAACCGGAGGCGATCGAAATCACCTGGCGGGTCGGGCTGGCCATGGCCCGCCTGGGAGTCTCCGACCGCTACGCCCTGGGCTGCGTCATCGGCCTCACCTCCGACCGCGTGCTGTCCCTCGCCGCCAACAACGGGGTCTACCTCGCCAACCATAACACCTCCCGTCACTTCCTGCTAAGCGGACAAGAGGATGCCATCGAGCAGGCCGTCGCCGAAGCCATGCGGACCGGAGCCTTCTCGGTTCGCACCTTTCATTGCGACGCGCCCCTGCACACGCCACTGATGGAGCCACTGGAACAGGAACTTCTTGCTATCTTCAATGACTACCGCTACCGCGATCCCGCCTGTCCGCTGCTGAACCATCTGGACCAGCGTTACCTGGGCTCTTCCGACATTCCGGATTTCATGCTGCGGGAGCTCACCCTGCCGGTCTACTGGGAGAAGAGCTATCGTGCCCTGGTGCTGGCGGGGGCAAAGGATTTCACGGAAGTCGGGGCGGGAGATTCGCTGAAAAAATACAACCGCTGGATCGAGGGGGAACTTGCAGCCTGAATCCGCAGCCAAATACCACGAGACTCCCATCCGGGTACGCTTCAGCGAGGTCGATTCCTACGGTATCGCCTGGCACGGCCATTACGTCGCATGGATGGAGGAGGGACGCAACGATCTGGCCGGCCGTTTCGGCATGGATCCCGCCCAGATCGCCGCTGTCGGCTACCAGGCGCCGGTGGTCTCGCTGGAGCTCAAATACCTGCGACCGGCGCGGTTCGGGGACGAGCTGGTAGTGCGAACGTCCGCGGTCCGCAGCGATACCGCCACCCTGGAATTTCGTTGTGTGATCGTCGGCGAAGACGGCAAGAAACTGGCCAGCGGCCGCAGCGTTCATGCCCTCACCGACCGGTTCGGGGTGCTGCAGTACACCTTGCCGGAGCCGATCGGAGAGAGGCTGGCAGCGCTTCTGGACCACATGGGTACCTGATGGACATCCTGCTCGTCTCCGCCAACAGGGAGAGAAATCCCTACCCGGTCTTCCCTTTGGGGCTTTCTTATCTCGCCGGGCCGCTGGCGGGACGCGGGCATCGCCTCCGGGTGCTCGACCTGTGCTTTGCCGCGGACGTCGAAAAGGCCGTCACCGAGGCGCTGGCTGAATTCCGCCCCGGTGCCGTCGTCATCTCCATCAGGAATATCGACAACGTCACCTTCCCGGGGACCCGCTCTTATCTGGCCGGGGTCAAGGAAGTCGTGGACCTCTGTGCCGGCAAGGCTGTCGTCATCCTGGGCGGCTCGGGGTTCTCCCTCATGCCGGCGGAGCTGCTGGCTCGTTTGGGCGCCGATTTCGGTGTCGTCGGCGAGGGGGAGGAGGTGTTGCCGGAGCTCATTGCCTCGCTTGGGGAGGGGAGCCGCGTCTCGCTTCCCGGTGTCGTCGTCAAAGGGAGCGACACTTTCCTCCCCGCAGCCCTGGTAAAGGCCATAGGTCACCCCGACCGGCAGCTTTTCCCGGTGGAGCGCTATCACCACGAGGGGGGGATGGCCAACCTGCAGACGAAGCGGGGATGCCCCTTCTCTTGCATCTACTGCAACTACCCCCTTCTGGAGGGAAACCGGGTCCGGCTCCGCCCGATCCCCGAGATCATCGCGGAGATCAGGTCGCTCACCGACGATCACGGCGTCAGCTACATCTACTTCGTCGATGACATCTTCAACTACCCACCCGAGTTCGCTGAGGAGCTCTGCTGTGCGATGCAGTCGGAGCAGTTGCCGATAAGGTGGTCGGCCTTCGTCAATCCCGGCTTTGTCAGTCCCTCTTTGATAGATGCCATGGTTGCGGCCGGCTGCGATGCCATCGAATTCGGCACCGACTCCGGATCCGGCCCGATGCTGGCGAACCTCGGGAAATCCTTCGGCGTCTCCCAGATACGCGGCGCCTCCAGGCTCTGCCGCGCCGCAGGGGTCGCCTTTGCCCACTACATGCTCTTCGGCGGGCCGGGTGAGAGCGAGGAGACGATCGACGAGACCTTTGCCCTCGCCGACGAACTCGAGGCTGACGCCGTGATAGCCATGACCGGCATCCGCATCTTCCCGGGCACCGCTCTCCATGGACGCGCCATAGCGGACGGAGTCATCACCGCAAAGACGCCGATGCTCGAGCCGGTTTTCTACATCTCGCCCCCCCTGAAGGGGACGCTGTGCGGGCTGGTGGCCGAGCGGGCGCTGCCGCGCAGGAACTGGGTGGCGCCGGGGATGGCGCTGAACATGAGCGATGCCATGCTCGAGGCCCTGCGCCGTTTCCCGGTCCGGGGGCCGATGTGGAAACACGTGAAGCGGCTTTCCCGCAGCAGGATGAAACCGATGTGAAGCCTCCCCGAGGGGAGTGTTATGGGAGGGGCCATGAATTTCGAGGGGAGATCGATCATCGTCACCGGAGGTACCCGCGGCATCGGGCGGGCGATCTCGCTGCACTTCGCCGGCCTCGGCGCCGACGTCACGGCGGCATACCTGGCCAATGACGCCGCAGCCGGGACGCTCACGGATGAGGCCTCTGGTCTGCCGGGCACGGTAGCGGTGCTAAAGGCTGACGTCGCCACTTCCGACGGGGCTAAGGCAATCGTCGAGGCCGCTTCCAAGGCAACGGGCTCCATCGACGTGCTGGTCAACAACGCCGGCATCATGCGGGACGGGTACCTTCCCATGATGTCCGACACCGATTGGGACGCTGTCCTGCGGGGCAATCTCTACCCGCTCTTTCACTGCTGCAAATGGGCCGTCCGCAAGATGGTGGCCAGGAGGCGGGGCGTCATCATCAACATCTCCTCGGTCTCCGCCTTTTCCGGCACGGCCGGCCAGACCAACTATGCGGCCAGCAAGGGGGCCGCCGTCAGCTTTACCAAATCGCTGGCACGAGAGGTCGGGCCGATGGGGATTCGCGTCAACGCCGTCGCGCCAGGACTCATCGAGACCGAGATGATCGCCTCCATGAAACCCGAGATGGTGGAGAAGATAGTCAAAGTGGCGGCCTTGGGTAGAATCGGCAGGGCCGAGGAGGTTGCCGAGGTGGTCGCCTTTCTGGCCTCGGAAGGTGCCTCCTATATCACCGGGCAGTGTTTGGTGGTCGATGGCGGGATAACCTAGCGAGAACTGCATCATGGACGGCAAGTTCCCCACCCCCAGCCCCCCTCCCTCAAGGGGAGGGGGATTGGAGGCGTTAGGTGCGGAGTGGGTGCCTTGCCGAGACGGACAAGCGAGGGTGTCATGAAAGCTATGAGAAGAAACAGGATAGCCATTACCGGACTAGGCATCTTCTCGGCAGCGGGAAAGGATGTCCCGTCATTCACGGCTTCGCTTCTGGATGGCACCAGCGCCATCGGGCCGGTCGATCTCTTCGATGTCGAGCCCTTTCCCTCCCGGATCGGGGCCCAGGTCCGCGGCTTCGACCCCCTCGACTACTTCACGGCCAGGGAGGCGGCGAAACTGTCCCGGGTCGACCAGTTCGGTGTCATAGCCGCCGGGGAGGCCCTCCGGGAAAGCGGCGCGGCCGGCCATTATTCCCCCTATGACATCGCGGTCTGCGTCGGCGCAGGCGCCTCCGGGATGCTACAGTGCGAGGAGTGGCTGCAGGGAACGATGACAGGGCGGAAGGTGACCCCTTCGCTCTTGCGGGGGCTGCTGCCGGACCGGACGGCCACGGCCGTGGCCGCCACCTACAACCTCTGCGGCTACCAGTCCAGCATCACGACCGCCTGTTCCTCTTCGGCCAGCTCCATCGGGTGGGGTGCCGACCTGGTTGCCACCGGCAGGGTAAAGGCCGCCGTCTGCGGCGGTTCCGACTGCCTCTCCGTTCTTACCTTCTCCGGCTTCAACTCGCTCAAGGTGGTTGATCCCCAACCGTGCTCCCCTTTCAGCCTCGGCCGCCAGGGCATCTCCCTCGGTGAAGGCGCCGCCTTCATGGTGCTTGAGCCGGAAAACGAGGCCAGGCGGCGAGGCGCGGTGATACACGGCTATATCCTCGGATATGCCGTGGCCGGCGAGGCCTTTCACATGACCGCCCCCGACCCGAGCGGGGCAGATTCGGCCAAGGTCATCATCGAGGCAGTCAACCGCGCCGGGGTCGAGTTCGATGATGTCGGCTGGGTCAATGCCCACGGCACGGGAACGCCTCTCAACGACGCGGTGGAATCGAAGGCCATGAAGCTGGTCTTCGGCGACCGCGCCCCGCAGGTTCCCCTGGTCTCTGTGAAGGGGATGACCGGCCACTGCCTCGGAGCCGCCGGGGCTGTCGAGGCAATGGCCACCGTACTGGCGCTCAGGGAGGGGATCATCCCCCAGACCCTCAATTTCAGGGGCACCGACCCCGAATGCGACCTTGACTATTGCCACCACGGCCCCAGGAGCAGCGATAGCACGATCGCCATCTCGAACTCTTTCGCCTTCGGGGGCAACACCACCTGCCTGGTACTCTCGAAATGAGAAGGTATGGGCAGGACGACCGACGGGCCGTGGCCGGCCGGAAGACACATTTGGAGGGAGATCCCGTGAATAGTGGATACGACGACATTGTCATCTCAGGTGTCTCCGCAATCTCGGCTGCCGGTGTGGGAACTGATCCGCTGGTGGAAGCGGTCAAGGGGGGCACCTGCCAGCTGCGACCCGTGCCGGAAGACGTGCTGGGCGAGAGGGGCCACTTCTGGGGTAAGGCAGAGGCCTTCCGCGCGGCCGACTTCATGTCGCCGCTCAAGGCACGGAAGTTCGACCGCTGCAGCCTCCTTGCCGTGGTCGCTGCCGGGATGGCCCTTAAAAACGCCGGCATCGAGCCGGGGGCCATAGATCCCGGCCGCATCGGTATCGTCCTTGGCTGCGGCTTTGGCGGCATCGCCAACGCAGAAGAGTTCCTGAGAGGCTATTTCACCTCCGGGGCAGAGGGACTGGTGCCGATGCTCTTCCCCAACATCGTACCCAATGCCTCCGCCAGTAACGCCTCTATCGAATACAAGCTGAAGGGACCGAACGTAACCACCATTCAGCGCTTCTGTTCCGCGGAGTCTGCCTTCCTGCTGGGCAAGCGCTTCCTCGAAGAGGACCGGGCAGACGTCATGCTGGTCGGCGGGGTGGATGAGGTCTTTCCCGCCATGCTGAAGGGATTGAAGGCAATGGGGCAGTTGCGGAGCTTCGGTGCCGGCTTCAGTGAAGGCGCCGGTATCCTGGTGCTGGAAAAGGATTCCCATGCCCGCAGACGGCAGGCTCCGATCCTGGCGGGGGTAGGGGAGGTGAGGACCATCGGGCGGCTTTCGCCCGGAGCCGTCGATGAAGGTATAGCCAGACTGTTGCCTGCACCCTGGACCGCCGATGTAATCTCCCTCTCCGGGACCGCGACCTCCGATGAGACACTTTTGCCCCGTCTGCCTGATGTCCCCCGCCTCGACACCGGCCGGATCCTCGGCCGTTCGCTCGCCATGGGGGGCCTCGCCCTGGCCGCGCTGGTACTGACCCTCGAGCCGGGCCGGACAGGGCTGCACTTGGCGGCATCACCGGAAGGGCCCTACTATGCCATCGAACTCACCGGAGGGGATTCTGTTCCATTCTGACCCCGCTGCCTATCTTCCCCACCGGCCGCCGTTTCTGTTCGTCGATCGCGTCACCAGTCTTGAGGCAGGCGTCGCCGCAACGGGAGAGTTTGCCGTCACCGCGGAAGGCTACTTCCCCACTATCTTGCTGGTAGAGGCCATGGCGCAGCTAGGTGGCATCGCCGCCGGCCAGAGGGACGGGGAGTCGGGGGTGCTGGCGGCCCTGCGCGCGGTGCAGCTTCCCGCAGCGGTGAGGCCGGAAGCGAAGCTCTCCATAAACTCCCGTGTGGTGAGGGCCTTTGGCCAACTGGTCCAGGTTGAAGGCGAGGTGTGGGAGGGATCCGCTCTCATAGCCTCGGCGACCCTCACCTTGGCTGTGGAGGTGACTGCAAAAGTGAAACTGATTAGCGCTAATCTTCCGCTATGAGATTGTCATCCCCGAATGCCCTTATCGGGGATCCAGATATCACGTCGTTTAGGAGCTGGATTCCCGATCAGAATCGCTTCGGGAATGACAGCTTTGGAAGCTGGCGGAAGATTGGTATTAATCAGGAAAGTGAAAGCCTCTTTTTGAAAAGTAATGTGACTCTGCCCGGTTCCGTCCTCTCCAGGGAGCGGGCCAGGGTGGGGAGGGGATAACCTGGAAATGAAGAAGATGATTTTTTTGCTGCTGTCTTTGCTGCTGGTCACCGTCATTTCCGCCGAGGCGGCCGGGGATCCCGCACTCGAGGCGATGGAGACGCTGCGCCGCGGCTTCTCGACCATGAAAGACTTCACCGCGGACATCACCCAGGAAAAGCATCTGGCCATGATGAAGCAGAGGCTGAAGTCCAGGGGGGTGGTGAAGTTCAAGAAGCCCGACACGTTTTACATGGAGCTGTACCCGCCTCATGCCAGCAGGCTTCTCCTGAAGGATAATGTCATGACCATGCGGCTTCCTGACCAGGGGGTGACGAACAGGATGACCTTGCCCCCCGAAGAGGGGCTCGTGAAATGGTTCGACTACCTGGCCAAGCCTGCGAACACCCTTCCGGAAGGGGTGGACGTCAAGGCGGAGCGGCACGGAAAGTTGTGGATCATGCAGCTCTTCCCGAAGAGCAAGGGGGCGGTGAAGCAGCTCACCCTCAACTTCGATCTCGAGGGGAAGATCAGCAGGATACTCATAGATGAATGGAACAAGGACAGGACCATACTTACATTCAGCAAAATTCGCCGCAACGTGGGATTGAAAGATTCCGACTTCCGCATCGAATAGGCTGTGAATGGTGAATGGTGAATGGTGAATGGTGAATGGTGAATGGTGAATGGTGAATGGTGAATGGTGACTTCCAAAGGGGCGCCAGTCATCATTCAACGGTTTTACATCAGCTTCGGCTTCAGGTGATGTTGACCTCTTTGCTGACACTGCCACCTTTTGTGTCTGTCAATGTCAGGGTCCCTGTTCCGGTAGCCTCGCCGGGTACTATGGAAAGCTCCAGTTCGCTGTCACTCCCCACTTTCAACTGGTCTGCCGTTATGGAGGTCTCATTTCTGGCCGCGTCCCGCCAGCTTGCGGTTATGCCTGTGGTGAAGTTTTTACCTGTGATCTTCAAGATCACAGGCGAGTTCCCGCGCGGAATATCTCCTATGGGAGCAACGGTCAGGGGATTGGCGCGGAAGGAAATGGCGGCGGATTGTCCATCGCGGTTCACGAGATTCAGGGTGTGGTCACCCTTCAGGTAGTCAGCTTCGTCTATGAGATCAACGAGGAGCTCGTTATTGAAGGAGGGATCTGCGGCCTGGTCCTGGGGCTTACTCGCTCTCACTTCGAATCCCTTTGAGTCCAAGACGTTGCCGTCCACTGTCACGGTAGCGTCTTT
>NZ_JBXKJL010000113.1:0-4678 GCF_056994735.1 Geomonas sp. | reverse complement strand
GACGTCGAGGCCGCCGAAGTAATAGTTGAGGGCGAAGGAGAGGTAGCCGATGCAGCGGTTGGGGCGCTCGCTGAAGCCGGTGCCGCCGGGGAGGAAGTTGGAGAGGTGCTGGATTTCGGGGTTCTCGGTAATGGAAGAGACGTCGTCGAAGACAAAAGGCACCCGGAAGGTGTTCGAGTAGACCGCCAGTGCCAGGGCGATCAGGACGACCACCTGGATCAATGGGCGGCCAAGGCGCCGGGAAAATCCTGCCCGCGGGTCGGAGGTCATATCGCCTCTGTCCTGGCCGAAGCGGAGTTCCTGCCGTCGGACTTCCTTCTCGACTGCCCGCCATCCCGGACGGCACCCTTCTCCCATTTCTGCTTCACCAGTTCTTCCCGTAACAGCGCGTTGTCCTGGGCCAGGTCCTTCACCTGGTTGGCCAGCTGTGAGATCTTGATCGAGAACTGAACCGCGATGAGCATCAGGAAGATGATCGATCCGATGAAGAGGGTGGTTGTCGGCAACCCCGCGCCGATGAAATGGGTGAGGGAGACCAGCGAGTCGTACTGCAGCACGAGAAAGAACATGACCAGGCTGGTGCAAAGCCACAGGACCGAATACTCCTCCCTGAGCCTGCGCCGCCGCACCATGTCGACGGTGAAGATGAAGACCACCAGGCAGATGATGAGCGCGAAGATCTGTTGACGTATCGGCATTACAACCCCCCGTACCATTCTCCTGCTGCCGTGCTTACCCCGCCGTTTCGGGCCTGTCCTGCCTTGTCCTCTCCCTCAGGAGCGTCACCGAGATCGAGAGGAACATCTTGAAAAGATAGTAAAAGGGCTTCAGCCCGCTGTGCATCGACTTCCCTTCGGCGTTCGCGAACATGCGCACGGGGATCTCCCTGATGGAGAACCGGGCCCGGTGCAGGGTGATCAGCATGTCGGCATCGGGATAGTCGCAGGGGAAGACCTCGCTGGTGAAGAAGCGGATGACCTCGCGGTTGAAGGCCTGGTAGCCGGAGGTGGAGTCGGTGATCGGCGTCGCGGTCAGCCACGATACCACCTTCCTGAAAAAGGCCATGCCGATCCTGCGGGCCAGCGCGGGCTCGTAGCTCTCGACGTCAAGGAACCGTGACCCCAGAGCGAAGTCGCTCTCCCCGGCCATGACCGGCCTTAGCAGCTTCGGGATGAAGGTCGGGTCGTGCTGGCCATCGCCGTCGATCTGGACGAGGAAGTCATAGCCGTTGGCCCAGGCGTACTTGTAGCCGGTCTGGATGGCCACTCCGTATCCCATGTTGAAGGGATGGGATACCACCGTGGCCCCCGCGGATCCGGCGGCCGCCGCCGTGTCGTCGCGGGAACCGTCGTTCACCACCAGGATGTCGTACTGCGGCACCACGCCGTGTATGTTTCCGACTACTTCGGCTATCCGGGCCGCTTCGTTGTAGGCCGGGATCAGAACGAGTACCTTGGTCATCGGTTATCCTCCTGGGGCTTCAGCCATTGGTAGAGGAGACGGGTCCTGAGACTGAACAGGCGGTGCAGCAAGATGGCGACGCTTCCGCGCCAACCGGCGCCGGTGGCGTGTTTGCTGGCGGTGGCGAGGGCCTCGTCGAGCTGTGCTCCCGTCTGGCGGCTCCCCTTCGCCTCGCCGTGGACACGGAAGTCGGCCAACTCGTCGACCAGGACCGAGGGCTCTGCAACGCCGGCAAAGCGCAGCCACAGATCGTAATCCATGTCCAGGTGCCGCTCCAGGTCCAGGGTTCCCGCACGTTCCCACATGGCGCGATTCCAGAAGACGGCCATCTGCGGGATGAAGTTCTCGGTGAGGAGCTTGGCCCTGGAAAAGCGGCGGCCGCGCCAGTTCTTGTAGCTGACGATGAAGCTCGTTGTCCGATTCCCCCCCGCGTCGATCATACCGGCCCGGCCGTAGAGCCAGCGCGGTTTAGTGTCGTCGAGGAAGCGAACCGTCTTGCCCAGCGCTCCCGGCCGGAGCCGGTCGTCGGAGTTCAGCCAGCCGAGCACCCTCCCGCGGGCAAGTGTCATGCCGCGGTTGACCGCGTCGGACTGTCCCCGGTCGGGATCGAAACAGAGCCTGAGCCGCTCGCCGTACTCCTCTTCCAGCCTCCGCAGCAGCTCCCGCGACCCGTCGGTGGAGCCGGGGTCCATCACCAGGAGCTCCACGTCGACCCCTTCCTGGTCGAGCACCGAGCGCACCGCCTCCTCCAGGTAGGCGGCCTGCTGGAAGGAGGGCATGACGATGGATATGCGAGGCGCAGTCTCAGTCATGACGAACCGCCAGATCACGTATTATCGGCAGCATAGGGGCCAACGTCTCTTCCCACACGAACCCCGCCGCTCGATCCGCCACCCTGTCGGCGTAGCCGCTGTCGCGGTCTTCCATCGCGGAAAAAAGCTCTTCTACCGCTTCAACCCAGCGCTCAATGGAAAGTGAATCTACCAGGCGTCCGCAGCTGTTATCGACCACCTCCAGGGGGCCGCCGCTTCTGTGGGCCACTACCGGCGTCCCGCAGGCGATTGCCTCCAGCGGAGCCATGCCGAAAGGTTCCTCCACACTTCCGTGAAGAAGGAGGAGGGAACGCTGGTACAGCCGCGCCAGGGCCTCGTTGCTCACGCTGCCGTGAAAAATGACGCGACGACCGATGCCCAACTCTTGCGCGAGGAGACGCAGGGCAGCTTCCTCCTCGCCGCGGCCGACTATGTTGAAGACCATATCCGGATGGTTTTCAGAAACCGCGGCAAAAACCTTCATCAGGAAGTCGACCCGCTTGAACTTGGTAAGCCTGGCCACCGTCATGATGCCGCTCCTGGGGGCGCCGGTTTCCGGTCGAAAGACGCTGCCGTCAAGGCCGGGATGGGCGACCGCTACCGTCTCGCTCCCATAGATGGCGCGGACCATGCCACGGGTGTAGCCGCTGTTGGCCACGATGCCGTCGGATTGGCGGCTGAGGCGGATATCCGCCGCGGAAAGGAGCGGCCTTAACAGCCGCGCCAGCCACCGCTTCCAGCAGGGCACCAAGGCGTTTATCCACGGGCGAGAGTGGATGAAGGCGCTCGGCTCATGACAGATCCAGAGCAAGGGGGTCCTGCGGGTAAGCCGATAGAGCCACCCCCACCAGTTGGCCGGAAAAACCTGCGGGATCAGCAGGTCCGGCTGCCATGCATCTATGGCTTCATTGATGCGCAGCTGCCACCATGGCAGGAATGCCCAGTACTTGAGACTCGAGGTTACCGGCCCGTTCAGCGCGAATACTTCGACTCCGGTCGGAGCCGGGAATTTTACCGTGTCAGCACAGAGCGTGACGATGCCGACCGTCGCCCCCCTCTCCGCAAGAAAGCCGGCAAGTTTCATGGTGTAGATGAGGGCCCCGCCGGGGCAGGTCAGGTGCGGGAAGAGGATGAGAATCCGCCTCCCTTTCAGCTCCGTCCTTTGGCAGCAGGGGGGGGCGAAACGGCCCTCGCCGCAGCTTTGCACTGCCATTTCGGCATCTTCTCTTAGCTTCAGGCCCGGGGCGCTCACGCCAATCTATCCCTCTTATGAATGTCGACCCAATCCCTGGACGCGTTCTTCAGGTTGCTGGCAGTCAGCATCTTCACGTCATCAAACCGGATGCCCCTGTTGCGGGCCAGGTACAGCAGGATGGTGTAAGGTGCAGACAGCAGGACCAAAATGCCCGGCGACAGCCACGGCACAAGGCGCGTGATCCGGCTGCGGCAGTATCCATAGACCCTGTTGAGCGGCTGCCATCCGTAGTGCCGCCGCGCCGTCTCCAGCCCCTCCCGGTGGTTAGCCACTGCGTCGTCCGGGGACACGGTTTTCGACGCCTCATGCAGCCGGTAGGTGGACAGGTACTCCGGGAGGTAACGGAAGCCGTGCTTTCCAGCCAGCCTGATCCAGAGGTCGAAGTCCATGGCGTAGTGCAGGGTTGTGTCGACTCCTCCCACGGCGAAATAGGCGTCCCTGGTGAAGAAGGTGCTAGGCTGGCAGATGAAGTTGGCAGCCGCCAGCCGGCGGTAGTCGAAAGGCTCGGTGGGATACGAACCTACTGGGTACCCCTGCTCATCGATGAACCGCGACCTGCCGTAGACCACGTCGGCGCGGGGCTTCTGGCTGAAGGCCTCCAGCGTCCGGGCCAGCGTTCCGGGCAGGTAGGTGTCGTCCGAGTTCAGCCAGGCGAGTATCTCTCCTTCGGCCCGGTCAAACCCCTTGATGATGGCGTCGCTCTGCCCCTTGTCCCTCTCGCTGAGCCAGCGGTACCTGATGCCGCGGCACCTCACCGGCCACTCCCCGTTCTCCAGCAGCCGCTCATACCGCTTGATCACCTCCACGGATCGATCCGTCGATCCTCCGTCGATGACGAGGTAATCGATGCTGAAATCGCCTTCCTGGCCGAGGACGCTCTCAATGGTGGCTGCCAGGAACGACCCCTGGTTGTAGGATGGCGTGACTATGGATACGAGCATCTTTATCCCCTGGAATCGATCGGCGGCTTGCCGCTTTGCACCATCTCGCTGTAAAGGTCCGCGTAGCGCCGGGCCATGAGGTTCTGTCCGAACCCTTCCTCGATCTTCCGCCGGGCCCCGGTCGACAGTTTTTGCCTTCGTTGCTCGTCGCCAAGCACCCAACTGATCCCTTCCGCCAGGTCCTCCGGCAGATACGGGAGCGCCAGATA
>NZ_JBXKJL010000112.1:0-1054 GCF_056994735.1 Geomonas sp. | reverse complement strand
CATGACACTCTCACCATTACCGGTGCAGACGTCATGACCCCTTTTATTATTGCTCTGCGGATTGCTGCCTCAGTTACGCGAGACTTACTATTCGGCGAAGCGCGACATCTTCCGGAACTTCTGGTAGCGCTGCTCTATCAGCTCCTCGGCCGGGATCTTCATCAGCTCCGCGAGGTTCCTGGTCAGCGCCTCGTGCAGGGATGCGGCCATGGCTTCGTGGTCACGATGCGCGCCGCCGGCCGGCTCGGGGACGATCTCGTCGATCACCTCGAGTTCCTTGATGTCGGTGGCGGTCAGCTTCAGCGCCTCGGCGGCCTGGGCACCCTTGGTACCGTCGGACCAGAGGATGGCGGCGCACCCTTCCGGGGAGATGACTGCGTACACCGAATGCTGCAGCATGAGGATCCTGTCGCCGACCGCGATGGCCAGCGCTCCGCCGGAGCCGCCCTCGCCGGTGATGACCACGATGATCGGCACGGTAAGGCGCGACATCTCGCGCAGGTTGCGTGCGATGGCCTCGGCCTGGCCGCGCTCTTCTGCGCCGATGCCGGGGAAAGCGCCCGGGGTGTCGACGAAGGTGATGATCGGCAGCTTGAAGCGCTCGGCCATTTCCATGAGGCGCAGCGCCTTGCGGTACCCTTCCGGATTCGGCATACCGAAGTTGCGGAAGACCTTCTCCTTGGTGTCGCGCCCCTTCTGGTGGCCGATCACCATGACCGGCTCGCCGTCCAGCCTTGCCAGCCCCCCGACGATGGCGTGGTCATCGCCGAAGTTGCGGTCGCCGTGGAGTTCGACGAACTCGGTGAAGATGAGGCTCAGATAGTCAAGGGTGAAGGGACGGTTGATATGGCGCGCGACCTGGGCGGTCTGCCAGCGGGAGAGATTGCTGAACATCTCCGCGCGCATCTTCTCTGCCTTCTCTTCGAGCTTGGCGACCTCACCCTTCAGGTCGACGGCATCGGTGGAGAAGGCAAGGAGTTCCTGGATCTTCTTTTCCAGCTCTGCCAGCGGCTTTTCAAAGTCCAGGTAAGTCTGTTGCAGTGCCATATATTTC
>NZ_JBXKJL010000111.1:0-6284 GCF_056994735.1 Geomonas sp. | reverse complement strand
GCTGCCCTGCCGTTTAGCGCATTCGCCGGTCAGGAATTCCTCAACGTCTCGTATGACCCGACCCGGGAGTTGTACCAGGACTTCAACAAGGCCTTCGCCAAAAAGTGGAAACAACAGGGCGGCCAGGAGATCAACTTCAAGCAGTCCCATGGCGGCTCCGGCAAACAGGCGAGGGCGGTCATCGACGGTCTCGAGGCTGACGTCGTCACTCTGGCCCTGGCCTACGATATCGACGAGATCCACGACAAGGCGAAGCTCATTCCCGAGAACTGGCAGAAACGGCTTCCCCACAACAGCTCCCCCTACACCTCCACCATCGTATTCCTGGTCAGGAAGGGGAACCCCAAGCATATCAAGGACTGGAACGACCTGATCAAGCCGGGCGTCGCGGTTATCACCCCGAACCCGAAAACCTCCGGCGGCGCGCGCTGGAACTATCTCGCGGCCTGGGCCTATGCACTGAAACAGAAGGGTGGCAACGAAGCCAAGGCCAAGGCTTACATCAAGGAGCTCTTCAAGCATGTCCCGGTCCTCGATTCCGGCGCCCGCGGAGCCACCACGACCTTCGTGCAGCGCGGCCAGGGGGATGTGCTCCTTGCCTGGGAGAACGAGGCTTTCCTCGCCGTGAACGAGCTGGGCAAGGACAAGTTCGAGATCGTGGTGCCGTCCCTGAGCATCCTGGCCGAGCCCCCGGTTTCGGTGGTGGACAAGGTGGTCGACAGGAAAGGTACCAGGAAGCTCGCCGAGGAATATCTGAAATACCTCTACTCCTCCGAGGGCCAGGAGATCGCGGCGAAGAACTACTACCGCCCCCGCGACAAGAAGGTAGCCGCACGCCATGCCAAGCTCTTCCCGAAGGTGAAGCTGGTCACCATCGACGACACCTTCGGCGGCTGGCGCAAAGCCCAGAAGACCCACTTCGCCGACGGCGGTGTATTCGACCAGATCTATGCAGGCGGCAAATAATTGGGGCTGAGTCGAGTTATCCGATTTAGTGACGGAAGGGGAATGTCATGACAACTGCCGCTATGGAGCAACCCGAGAAATGGACCAAGGATCTGGAGCAGAAGATACGTTTCGCCCTCAGGCAGATTCGTTTCGGGACGGTTACTCTTGTCATCCAGGACGGCAAGATCATCCAGATCGATAAGAACGAGAAGATCAGGATCCAGTAACCGTCACTGCCCGCGCACCACAGAGTAAGCGCTTGCAGACGGTAGGGCGATTAATGTAAGAGCGCCGTCCCCGGGGCGAATGCTCCGAGTGGGAGTCACCCGGCGACGGCCGGCACCCTGGGACGGGAAGCGGTTGCCACTCTTCAAAGTAGCGATCAAGAAGTACCTGGAAGAAAGAACATTTGAATACGAACCGTTAGCTGCCGTGCTGACCAGACAAACTGGAGGCCAGGCCTTAACCGTTTCCGCGGTTATGCCTGGCCTCTTTTTTTTCCACTACGGCTGTCACCAAACGACAGGAGACACCTCATGGCAATCGCAATCCCTCAGGAAGTCATCGACCTCTTCCAGGATCCCGAATCCACCAAAGTGCTGGCCACCATCGATGACCACGGCTTCCCGCACATCGTCGTCAAGCAGGCACTGCAACTCGAGGACGGCAAGCTTCTTTACCTGGAACGGCTGGAGTCCTCAACGACGAACAGGAACATGGTGCGCAGCATCGGAGGGGAAGCATCCCTTCTTCAACCACATTGACCGGCTGGTGAAGTAGCACGAGAAAAGTACCCAAGCGAGGAAACCGATGCCAGATCGGCTGGCGCTCCCTGATCGCCGCCGAGTTGGTCTACGGGGTGAGTTCGGGCTCGGGAGGCATCGGCTGGTTTATCTACGAGAACAAGAATCAGCTGGAAACCGCGTCCGTATTCGCGGGGCTATTGACCATCATCCTGATCGGCCTTGCAGTGGAGAACCTGCTCTTCTCGACGATTGAGCGGCGGACCGTGCGCCGGTGGGGGATGAAGCAGTAAAGGAGGTGGCCGATGGCCGCAGAACATGTGGTGATCTTGGGAAAGGGGGGGGGCGGCAAATCGACTACGGCGGCGAATCTCGCAGCGGCGCTGGTCGAGGCGGGGAAGAGGGTGGTGCTCGTCGGTTATGACACCCACTGGAACTCAACCGCCACGCTCCGGGGGAAGCGCGAGCTCAAACCGTTGCCGGGATGGGGCGACGAATCGGCGGTGCCGCTCTATGCCGAAGGGTACCGGGGGAGCCTCTGCCTGGAAGCCGGAGAGCTTACCATCGACGGGCAGACGGCCCAGACAGCGAGGCTCCTCGATCAGGAGCTGGTGATCGACTACGGGGCTGACTACGTCATCCATGATGTCTCTTGGGAGCCGGGGAGCGGCTTCGTCCTCCCTGCAGCTGCTGAAGGGGTGCTGCGCGTGCTGGTGGTGACCTCCGCCGATATGGGTGCCATCAACGTGGTGAACGAGCTCTTCTCCTGGCTCAACACCGTGGCCGCCGCCAACTGCCGCTTCGGCGGTGTGGTGGTCAACAACCTCTCCGGCCCCCTGTACCAGTCGATCGTTTCCGACTTCGTCAGCCAGACAGGCACCTCCATAGTGGCCACGGTCTCCCACTCGCTGATGGTATCGGTCAGCGACTTCTACAACCAGACCCTGATCGAGGCCGCCCCCTTTTCCCAGGTTTCCTACTCGTACCGGAAGCTCGCGAGGAGTGTCACCGAGCAAGGGGAGGTCCGGCGCCCGAAGTACCTGGAAGGCGAGGCGTTAAAGCGCTGGGCCATGAAGTGGGGAGAAATCATCGCCGAGCTGGAAACAGGCTTTGTACGTGACGGCTCGAATATCTGAGTCATTTCCGGACGCGGAGGATCAATGGGTAATCAGTGCGCATCACGAAACAGCATCCAGGGGCATCCCTGCTTCGGGGGAAACCGCCACGCAAACGGAAGGATCCACCTGGCCGTTGCCCCCGCCTGCAACATCAAGTGCGGCTACTGCACGCGCCGCCACGACTGCGCCAACGAGTCCCGCCCGGGCCTGGCCAGCAGGATACAGACACCGGTCGAGGCCTTGCAGACCGTGCGCGAGGTCATGCAGAGCGAGGCCCTACGCAACGTCATAAAGGTGGTCGGCATAGCAGGCCCGGGAGATCCGCTGGCCAACGAGCAGACCTTCAAGACCTTCCAACTGGTCGGACAGGAGTTCCCCCAGCTGATCAAGTGCCTGAGCACCAACGGCCTGCTCCTCCCGGAGAAGATCGAACGTCTGGCGAGGCTCGGCCTAGGGAGTCTCACGGTGACGGTCAATGCCCTGGATCCCGAGGTCGGGGGAAGTATCTACACTTTCGTCAACTATCAAGGCGACAGGTATCGGGGGAGAGACGGGGCGGCAATCCTGATCGCAAAGCAGCTGGCCGGGATCGAGCTGGCAGTCCGGCTGGGAATCACGGTCAAGGTCAACACCGTCCTGATCCCCGGGGTGAATGAAGGGGAGGTGGAGAAGATCGCCAGGAAGGTCAAGTCGCTGGGGGCGCTGGTGATGAACGTCATGCCCCTCATTCCCCAGGCCGACTTTGCCCATGCCGCGCCTCCGACACCGGAACTGCTGGAGCGGGTGAGGGCGTCGAATGAGAAGATAATCGGGCAATTACGCCACTGCCGCCAGTGCCGCGCCGACGCCATCGGGCTCATCGGCCATGATGCCGATCCCGGAGCCGGCTGCCCCCGGCCTGCTGGATAGCCTTTGTCCCGCACTCTAGGAACGAATCACAACACAGAACCTGATCAGTACCAATCTTCCGCCAGCTTCCAAAACTGTCATCTGGATCCCCGATAAGGGCATTCGGGGATGACAATCTCATAGCGGAAGATTAGCGTTGATTAGTAGAGGGATAATTGGGGTTCGTTGACTTGCCGGCAAAATGTTGTATCGCTTTTAATACTGCGGGTCCATCTGCGACCGGCATCAACCGATACGACAAGGAGAGTCTCCATGAATTTCATAACCGTCGGCAAGGAAAATTCGTGCGATATCAATCTCTATTACGAGGACCACGGGATGGGGAAGCCGGTCGTGCTCATTCACGGCTGGCCGCTCAGCAGCACCTTCTGGGAGAAGCAGGTGCCTGCCCTTTTGCGAGCGGGGCACCGGGTCATCACTTACGACCGCAGGGGGTTCGGTTACTCGAGCAAACCGGCCTCCGGCTACGACTACATTACGTTGGCGGACGACCTGCACAAGATCCTGAACAAGCTGGACCTCCGGGATGTGACGCTGGTGGGATTTTCCATGGGGGGCGGCGAGGTGGCGCGCTACCTGGGAAGGTACGGAACGGAGCGGGTGAAAAAGGCGGTCTTCATGGCTTCGGTCACCCCCTTCCTGCTGAAGACTTCCGATAATCCCGGCGGGGTCGAGGGAGCCGTTTTCGAGAGGATCAAGCAGGCCATACAGATCGACAGGCCGGCGTTTCTCACCAGCTTCCTGTCGAACTTCTACAACCTGCACGTTTTCGGGGGTAAAAAGGTGAGTGACGAGGTGGTGCGGATGAGCTGGAATGTGGCGGCTGCCGCGTCGCCGAAGGGGACGCTGGACTGCGTGCAGGCCTGGCTGACGGATTTCCGTGACGACCTGATCCGGATCGACCTCCCCACCCTGGTCATCCACGGCGACAATGACCGCATCCTCCCCTTCGCCTCAACCGGAAGCAGGACTCACGAAGCCGTGAAAGGAAGCCGTCTCATGGTGGTTGCCGGCGCGCCCCACGGTCTGAGCTGGACCCACGCGGACGAGGTGAACCGGGAACTGCTGGCCTTCCTCGAATAGGCAAACGATCCCATACCTGGCCCTCCCTTTGAGGGGGAGGGCAAATCCCCAAGAACCTGAAGGCAAATCCCCCCAAGCCCCCCTTCGCAAAGGGGGGATGTAGCCCCCAACAAAAAAACATTCCCCCTCCCCGGGGGCAGGGGGTGGGGGGAAGGTGCGAAGGTCGGCCACCGGCGCTGCTAAACGGCTACGTGGCCTTTCTCCCTGCCCTCCGGATCTCGTCCCCTTCCATGTCCGCTACGAACGGTTTTCAACCGGAAACTCCCTGAACCTCGCCACCGCCTCGGGGATCGCTTCTTCGGTGATATTCCCGAAAGCCAGCCTGAGATAGCCCTCCAGCCCCGGTCCGAAAACCTCCCCGGGCAGAAGGAGTATCCCCGCCTCCGTGACCAGTCGCTTGGCCACCTCCCTGCCGGTCCTTCCCTCGAAGGGGTGACGGACCCAGCCGAAGAACGGACCGCTGGCGACCAGGCTGAAGGCGTTACCTTCCTTTTCGAACTCCCTTCTGAAGACCTCGTGGCGGCGCTCCATCATCACCCGGTTTTCAGCCACCCATCCCCCCAGGTGCTCGATGCCGTATTTCACCGCGTGCTGCGTAATCCGCGGCTGGCAGACCGCCATGGTATCCTGCGCCTTCAGCGCGTGGCTCATGAACTCCTCCGAGGCCACCAGCATCCCCGCACGGTAACCGGTGAGCGCGAAAGTCTTGCCGAAGGAGGCGATGTGGACGAAGTGCCCTCTCCAGGAAGGGTCCTCGAACAGTTGGTGCGGCCGGACGCCTCCGGTGATGAAGCTGTTGTAGGTTTCATCGAGCACCAGGGCGATGCCGTTCCGGACCGCAAGCTCGAAGAGCTCCTTGACCATGGCCGGCGGGATGACCGCACCGGTGGGGTTGCTGGGGGTGACGAGGAGGATGGCCCGCGTCCGGTCGGTGACGAGCGCGGAGATCGCAGCCAGGTCAGGAATTCCGCCGGAGGCTTCAACGAAGGGGGCGTAGACGCAGCGGATACCGAGCATCTCCAGGGCCATGGGGTGATCGAAATACGCCGGAAGCTGCACGATGACTTCATCGCCTGCCCGGCAAAGGGTCACCATCGCGAGCCAGAAGGCCTGGCTGGCGCCGATGGTAAGGCAGAGCTGGCCAGTGGTGAGGGAGGCCCCGTAGAGGCTGCGGTAGGCGTCGCAGATCGCCTCGCGCACCTCCGGCAGGCCTTCGTCGGGGCTGTAGCGGGAGGTCAACGGGTCCCGGGTCAACCGAGCCAGGTGATCGGTCAACTCCGCGGGGGGAGGATAATCGGGAACGGCCTGGCAGAGGTCGATCAGCGGGAGGCCGTGCCGCGCCTCCGCCAGCCACCCCTTCACTTCCGAGATGGGGGGGGGATGGACGCCCCTTATGTGGTTAGAGATCGGGAATTTCATATCTGCCTCAAGCTGATTCATGTCGCTTGCGGCCTGAGCCGCGAGCGCAGGGCTCTTCGCGGAA
>NZ_JBXKJL010000110.1:0-1792 GCF_056994735.1 Geomonas sp. | reverse complement strand
GGTAGCCATGGGGCCTGATCGAGCGCTGCGCGTACGACACGCTCGATCTCCCGCTGCAGCTTCCGGAAGTTCTTTATGCGCCGCTGACACTCCAGCGCTGCCTGCTGGCTGATCGTCTTGGTGGTTCTCTTGCCGTCGATGAACCCCGTCCAGCGATAATACGTGCCGTGCAGACGGGCGGGCTTGCGCTTGCAGGCACAACCCGGTTTTCCGCACCGGCTGCGGGCCGTTGACACACTACCCGGCAGGAGTGGCCAATCGAAGGCGATGGATCGTTTCATTGTCCTAATGTATATATACATCAGGACTATCGGTGAATCTACCAAGCCGGTGGGTGTGGGAGGGGGAGATGGGACAGCGCGTGAAAGGGAGCGCGGGGACGGCGGCGTGGATCGATCAAGAACTGGCCGGGTGTACGTTTGCCGACGCTCGCTTGGAGAAGCGATTCAAGGTCTTGGTAGAGCGGCTCTCGGAAGGAATTGGTGAAAGCATCCCGCTGGCCTGCCAGGACTGGGCGGGCACAAAGGCCGCGTATCGTTTTTTCGCCAATGAACGGGTGAGCGAGGCCGAGATCCTCGCGGGGCATTTCCAGGCGACCCGCGACCGGTTCCAGGCGACACCGGGAACGGTGCTGGTGCTGCACGATACGACGGAGTTGTCCTTCCAGCGGGAGAAGAAACACGCGATCGGGATGATCTGTCGGCCTTACAGCGGAAGAAAAGGACAGGACGGTCGGCCGCGGCTGCACACGACCTGTGGAATCCTCCTCCATTCCAGCCTGGTGGTGACCGTGGAGGGGCTGCCGCTAGGGATCGCGGCGGCGAAAGCGTGGACGCGCAAGAAGTTCAAGGGATGCAACGCGCTCAAGAAGAAGATCAACCCGACGCGTGTCCCGATCGAAGAAAAGGAGAGCGTACGGTGGCTCGAGAATCTCCGACACTCAACGGAGTTACTCAATGAACCGCAGCGGTGCGTTCACATCGGCGACCGGGAAAGTGACATCTACGAGCTATTCTGTGAAGCGCAGCGCATCGGAACCCACTTTCTCATACGGACCTGCGTCGATCGCCTAGCCGGGACCGGCACACACACGATCGCCGACGAGATGCGCGAGGTGCGAGTCAAAGGAGTGCACCGGATCGAGGTCCGTGATGCCAAAGGTCATCGCTCGGAGGCTATCCTGGAGATTCGCTATCGCCAGATCCGGGTGCTGCCTCCCATCGGAAAGCAGCAGCGATACCCAGAGCTGATTCTCTACGTCATCCATGCGCACGAGCGCGCCGCACCGAAAGGGCGCGAGCGGATTGAGTGGAAGCTGATCACGGACCGGCCGGTGATCTCTCGCACCGACGCCATCGAGAAGCTCACGTGGTATGCGGCGCGCTGGAAGATCGAGACCTTCCACAAGATCCTGAAATCGGGGTGCAAGGCGGAGGACTCCAAGCTCAGAACCGCCGAGCGGCTGCTGCGGCTACTCGCGGTATTCTGTGTCCTGAGTTGGCGGATCTTCTGGATGACGATGATCAACCGCTCCGCCGCCAACGCGCCGGCGGCGGCCGTCTTCACCGCCGTCGAGCGCCGCCTCCTCGATCACTTGGTGCCAGATCGCCAAACCGAGCACGGCAGACGACAATTCCTTCCTTCATACCTCACCAAAGTAGCGCGGCTCGGTGGTTATCTTGCCCGCGCGAGTGATCCGCCGCCTGGCAACATTGTCATGTGGCGAGGGCTCTCCCGATTCACCGATATCGAATTGGGGTTCAGCATGGCGCAGCTTGTGGGTAATTGAAAG
>NZ_JBXKJL010000109.1:0-5096 GCF_056994735.1 Geomonas sp. | reverse complement strand
GGTTTCTTGATCACGCCCTTGCTCTCGAAGTAGGCGCGCAGCACCCTCCCTGCAATCGGCGCGGCGGCGCTGCCACCGTGCTCGCCGTGCTCGACGATGACGGCAACCGCGATCTCCGGTTTCTCATAGGGCGCAAAGGCCACGAAAAGGGCGTGATCCCTGAACTGGTACGGGATATCCCCTTTGCTGTCGCGGAGCTTGACTACCTGCGACGAGCCGGTTTTCCCTGCCACCTTTACTTCGGAGAGCCGGGCCATGCCGCCGGTACCATGCGGCTCATTGACCACGGCGAAGAGCCCCTCCTTGACCAGCCGGTAGGTCTGCGGCTTCAGGCCCGTTTTCCTCAGCACCTGGGGCTGGAACTCCTTGAGCACCCTTCCATCGGTATCGACGATCCGCCTCACCAGGTGGGGCTGGTAGACCGTCCCTTCATTGGCCACCGTGGCGATCATCGAGGCCAGCTGCACCGGAGTGGTCAGCACGTACCCCTGCCCGATCCCCACCGAAAGCGTCTCTCCGGAATACCACTTCTTCCCGAACCGCTTCAGTTTCCACTGCTCGTCCGGGATCACGCCGGGCTTCTCGTTGTCCAGACCGATTCCGAGGGGAGCTCCGAGGCCGAAACGCCTGGCGTAGGCGGCGATGCGGTTCACTCCCAGGCGCTCGGCGAGCTTGTAGAAGTAGACGTCGCACGATTCCCTGAGGGCCTTCCTCAGCTCCACGTGACCGTGCCCCTTTTTGTCCCAGCACTTGAAAGTGGAGTTGCCGAACTTGTAGTAGCCGGGGCAGTCGATGCTGGAGTGTTCGTCGACCAGCCCCTCCTCGAGGCCGGCGATGGCGGTAATGATCTTGAAGGTGGAACCGGGAGGATACATCCCCTTGAGCGCCTTGTTCTCTAGCGGATGCCTCTTGTCCTCCAGGTACTCCTTCCACCTGTCGGGAGGCATGCGCCCGGTGAAGAGGGCGGGGTCGAAGTTCGGGCTGCTGGCGAAGGCCAGGATCTCGCCGTTGTTGACATCCATGGCGACGGCCGCTCCCGCGCGGTCTCCCAGCGCCTGCTCAACCACCTTCTGCATGTCCATGTCGATGGTGAGCATGACCGAGTTGCCGACGATGGAGTTACTCTCCTCCACCGTGCGCAGGAAGCGGCCTCGGGCGTCGACCTCGATCTGGCGGCCCCCGTCGATGCCGTGGAGATAGTTCTCCCAGCTCTTCTCTATGCCGCTCTTCCCGGTATAGTCTCCGGCATTGTACTCCTTGTAGCGCTCGGTCGCCAACTCCTCCTCGGAGACCTCCCCCAGGTACCCCAGCAGGTGGGCCGCCAGGTCGCCGTTCTTGTAGGCCCTGATCGGCTTCATCTCGATATTGACCCCGGAGAGGGCGAGGCGGTTCTCCTCCAGAAACTCCATCTGGTCGCGGGTGATACCCGACGCCACCACCAGCGGGTAGTACTTCGCCCTCCCCTGCCCCTTGGTCCACTTCTCCAGGATCTCGTTGCGGTCCAGGTTCAGGTAGCGGGCCAGGTTGTCGACCAGCACCTCCTTGTTCTTGACGTCCTGGGGGATGACCGCTACCGAGAAGGAAGGGGTATTGGAGACCAGCACCTTGCCGTTGCGGTCCAGTATCGCGCCGCGCGGGGCGGCGACCGGGACGAAACGGAGCCGGTTGCTCTCGGACTGGTCCAGCAGGTTGTCGGTATCGACCACCTGGAGGTACCACAGCCGGGAGAGGACCAGGAAGAACATGAGGCAGGCCGCGATCGAGAGCCCGATGATCCTGCGCGAGCCGTCGTCGTCGGGAAGGATGTTCTGCTGCGGTTTCATCTCGCCTCCTCAGGGACCGGGAGCCGGATGGAAAAGAGGAGTGAGGCGACCAGGGCGTTGACCAGGGCCTGCGGGATCAGCGCGGGAAGGACCGAGGCGTAGACCCCCTTGGATACCGAGAAGATGGCGAGCATCAGCAGGTCCAGGAGCGCGGTTGCCACCGTGGCGATCAGGACCACGAGGACCAGCAGGACGCGATTGTCGGTGTAGAGCCGGTCCGCCACTCCGGAAAGGACCGTATAGATGCAGAGGTAGGAGAAGGCGTTCATGCCGAGATAGATGCCGCTGAAGCTGTCCTGCACTATGCCCAGCGCGAAGGCGGCGATCCCGGCCATGCGGTGCGGCTGTTTGAGCCCCAGGTAGACCACCAGGATGATGATCAGGTTGGGCTGGAAGGGGTCCTGCAGGTATCTCGGGAGCACCGTCATCTGCAGCATCAATCCGGCCAGCAGCACGCCGGCTATTTTAAGGAACCTTATCATTTTTTGAACTACTCGTGCCAGTGTCTGACCAGGACCAGCATCTCTTCGAGCTTCCCGATGTTGACGGTGGGGCGGACTTCGATGGTCTGGAACACGCCGTACTCCCCTTTTTTTACCATACTTACCTCTCCGATGGGGAGTCCTTTCGGGAAGACGCCCCCGATACCCGAAGTTATCACGGTGTCGCCGACCTTGACGTCCTCATCCTTTACGGTGAACTCCATGGAGCAACGCCCGGCCCCTGCCCCTCGCACCACCCCTCGGGCGCGGGAGCGCTGCACCAGGGCGGCGATGGCACTGGCGTGGTCGGTCAGCAGCAGCACCCGCGAACTGTGCGGCGCCACCTTCACCAGGCGCCCCACCACGCCCCCTGCCGCCAGGACCGGCATCCCTTCGGCGAGCCCGTCCGCGCTGCCGCGGTCCACCACCAGGGTCTTGAACCAGGCCGAACTGTCTTCCCCGATGACCGAGACCGCGATCGAGGGCTCCTCCAGGGTCGCCTTCAGATCGAGCAGGGCCTTCAGCCTGGCGTTGGACGCCACCGCCTCGTTGTCGGCCACGATGCGCTCGTTCAGGCGCTTGACGCTCTTCCTCAGCTGCACATTCTCGCGCCGTACATCGACCAGGTCGATGTAGTCGTTCCAGATATGGCCGAAAAAGCGGGTGACGGCGGCAGTCCCGTCGGCCAGAGGTGCGGTCACCCCCATCACGGAGCGCTCCAGGGGGTTCGCGTGCTCCTTGTTCCTGAGGTTGAGCGCGTAGGTGAGAAACGCCGCAAGGAGTAACAGCGCGGTAAGAAAGAATCGCTTGTGGCGGAGTATGAGCTTTCTCATCGGTCTCAAGAAATGGTTTAGGGGGCACCCGGCCCCCTATCGATTGAAAAAAAAGACTGCAACTGGCCCAGCTGGAAAGGGTGCTAATCGAGCCCGAAGGGCGAATCGGCCACTTCCTCATGCCGGATCTCGTCCACCGGCTCGCTCTTGCCGTGACCGGCGTAGAGCCTGTTGGGGCCGTTGAAAACGATGCCGTTCTCGCCCCCGACATTGCGGTAGGCGTGAACCACCCCGGGCGGAACCACCACCATCATCGGCGCATCCACTCCGGCGAAGAAGGCCTGCTTCACGCCGAAGGTGGGGGAACCAGGACGGGCATCCCAAAGGTAGACCTTGAAATTGGAGGGCCCGATGAAGCAGAAGTAGTCGGTCTGGTCCTTGTGCTCATGAGGGCCGCGTGCCACCCCCGGCTGGGTCATGGAGATATAGGCCATGGTCGGCATGACGTCGGCTTCGAGCTCGTCACTTCTGAAAAGCTCCGCCAGCCATCCACGCTCGTCCAGGAACTTGCGCAGCGGCTTCGCGGTCACATCATGGATCTGTCCCTTGCGGTAACTGGCAATCACGCTCATAGCTTCCCCCCAACCCCGCACAGTGCGGCTTCATTGTAAACTCGCGTAAGATAATCGCGGTAGGAAGACTTGGGGGTGGCGTTGATGACCTCGGCCATCCCTTCGCAGTCGAGGTATCCCATCCTGAGTGCGATCTCTTCGAGGCAGGCGATCTTCAGCCCCTGCCGGGCCTCCAGGGTCCCTATGAAGTGGGAGGCCTCGAGAAGGCTCTGGTGGGTGCCGGTGTCCAGCCAGGCGATGCCGCGGCCGAGCTTCTCGACCGTCAACTGCCCCTGCCTGAGGTAGGTGAGGTTGACGTCGGTTATTTCCAGCTCACCGCGGGGGGAGGGCTTCATGTTCCTGGCTATCTCGACCACCTGGCCGTCGTAGAGGTAGAGGCCGGGGACCGCGTAATTCGATTTCGGGGTGTCCGGTTTCTCCTCGATGCTCAGGACTCTTCCCTGGGGATCGAAATCGACCACGCCGTAGCGCTCGGGATCCTGGACGTAGTAGCCGAAGATCTTGGCGCCGCCGTCGAACTCGGCGATCAGGCGGTCCAGCTGCATCTTGCCGTAGAAGATGTTGTCTCCGAGGATGAGGCAGACGGGGTCGTTGGCGATAAACTCCTCTCCCACCAGGAAGGCCTGGGCGATCCCCTTCGGTTCCGGCTGGATCTTGTAGCTGATCCGGATGCCCCAGCGCGAGCCGTCGCCTAGGAGTGCCTCGAAGCGAGGAGTGTCCTGCGGAGTCGAGATGATCAGGATATCCGCGATCCCGGCCATCATCAGCGTGGCCAGCGGATAGTAGATCATCGGCTTGTCGTAGACCGGTTGAAGTTGCTTGCTCGCCACCATGGTCAGCGGGTACAGCCTGCTCCCCGCGCCGCCGGCAAGGACGATCCCCTTCTTGATACCTTGTGCCATAACCCCTCGTCTTAGAGCAGAAGTTCACATTAACAAACGATATTTTCTATCACATTGGAACTGCCTGCGTCAAACAATAATCCCCCAGGCAGGCAGAAAGGCAGGCTCCCCGACCGGTTACGGCTTGATCATTTCTACCACAATAGCTTTTCTTTCAGCCTTTCGTCAATGAAGCTCTCCTCGATGGCCTCCCGCGCCCACGGCTCCCTGCAGCGTGAGAGCACCATGGCAGCCCCCTCGGCCACGGCCGGGACGTTGCTCCACAGTGCGTTTCGCAAGGGACGCAGCTGGTGGGGGTCTGCCGTTTTCGAACCATAAAGGGACCTGCATCCCTCGCACAAAAGTGCCAGGTTCTCCTCCGCAGGCTCGTCATCGGGCCGGTACTCCCAAAGGCGCAACCCCTGGTCTCCTCCGCACCACTCGCAGCGAAAGCCGGCCCTTTTGCTGATCACCTTCCCGAACAGATTTACCGCCTCCAGATGTT
>NZ_JBXKJL010000108.1:0-6802 GCF_056994735.1 Geomonas sp. | reverse complement strand
GGAGATCTTCAGGATGTTGGTCTTGGACTTGTCGCTCTTCAGCGCCTCCTCGAGCGCGCCGTAGACCTTCTCGCGGTTCACCTCCTTCTCCATGTCGATGAAGTCGATGATGATGATCCCGCCCAGGTTCCTGAGCCGCAGCTGGTACGCTATCTCCTTGACCGCCTCGAGGTTGGTCTTGAGGATGGTGTCTTCCAGGTTGTGCTTGCCGACGTAACGACCGGTGTTGACGTCGATCGCCGTCAGCGCCTCGGTCTGCTCGATGATGATGTAGCCGCCGCTCTTCAGCCAGACCTTGCGTCCGAGGGCACGGCTGATCTCGACCTCCAGCCCGAAGTGGTCGAAGATCGGCTCCTCCTCATCGTAGAGCTCGATCGAATACTTCATCTTCGGCATGAAGGTGCTGATGAACTGCACGATCTTGTCGTGCTCGGGCTTGGAATCGACCACGATCCGCTCGACCGACTCGGTCAGGATGTCCCTCACCACCTTCTGGGTGACGTCGAGGTCGGAGTGGATGAGGCTCGGCGCCCCGCTCTTGTCCTTCTTCTTGACGATCTCCTCCCAGAGCTTGGTGAGATAGTGCAGGTCGGCGACCAGATCCTCTTCGCTCTTTCCGTCGGAAACGGTCCTGACGATGAATCCGCCCCCCACCGGCTTGATCCGGTCGACGATCTCCTTCAGACGCTCCCGCTCCGCCTCGTCCTCGATCCTCCTGGAGATCCCGACGTGATCGACCGTCGGCATGTAGACCAGGTGCCTTCCCGGCAGCGAGATGTGGGCGGTGATGCGTGCCCCCTTGGTCCCGATCGGCTCCTTCGAGATCTGCACCAGGAGCTCCTGGCCCTCCTGCAGCAACTCCTCGATGGGGTGGAGCGGGTGCGGCATCGGCTCCTCCCCCTCCCGGTCCATGAAGGACTCGTACTCGTCGACCGAGTCGAAGACGTCCGCCACGTAAAGGAATGCGGCCTTTTCCAGGCCGATGTCCACGAAGGCAGCCTGCATGCCCGGAAGCACCCGGACGACCCTCCCCTTGTAGATGTTGCCGATGATCCCCTTGACCCTGCTCCTCTCGACGTAAAGCTCGGCAATGGTGCCGTTCTCGATGAGCGCGATGCGGGTTTCGTGGGAGGTGGTGTTTATTACCAGCTCGTTTCCCATGCTAACCCCTTCTATATATGAAATAACAGTGAATGGTGAATAGTGAATGGTGAATGGGTAAACCACTCGCCATTACATCCCCCCTCCCCTCGCGGGAGGGGTCAGGGGGTGGGGGGAGGTGCATTCTCGGCGAACAGCACTTCCAGCTTCTCCAGCCGCGCTTCCTTCAGGGCCTCGGCCGGGACTTCCAGGATGGCGCAGGCAAATTCGGCGGGTTTGCCACGTCCCACCACCATCTCGAGGGTTTGGCCTGCCGACTTCAGCTCATGAAGCTCATGCCGGAGGTCGAACTCGATAACCTTCCCCCTCTTCTCCCGCCTCATCGGCGATGATTCCAGAGCCAGGAATTTCGCTGCCTTTTCCTGCAGATCGATCGAGACGGTTTCCGGCAAGGTGACGCGATACCGAACCCGCTCCATTATAACGGACAGTGCCGGTGCCTTCATGGGAATTTCGTCAGCCTCGATGACACGCACGCCTTCCGGAAGGCTCTTGTTGAGCGCCTCCCGCAGCGCGGCGGCCGTAAACCCGGCATCGACCTCGAAATCCATGTACTCGGCGTAAGATTCGATGCCGACCGAAAGGGCGGTGGCGAAGGAAAACTTCGGATGCGGATGAAACCCCTGCGAGTAGCGGATGGGAATGCCTGCCCTGCCGACCGCCCGGACAAAGAGCGTCAGCATCTCGAGATGGCTGAGATACCGCATCCTCCCCAGCTTCTCGAACCGGATCCTGATCCGCCAGGCCTGCTCCGTCGGGTCGGCGGAGGCGCTTTCACAGGCATAGGCGCCGAAGGCTACGGGCTCGTGAAGCCTCAACTTCACCTCTTTGAAGTCGCACACGCCGCAACCGGTGCACTTCCCGGCCCTGCAGTCAGGGGTGGTGGCGCCGCCAAGGGAGGCCTCGCGCTCGGCCAGGAGGAACTCGCGGCGCACCCCGCAGTCAAGATGGTCCCAGGGGAGAGGCTCATCGAGCTCGCGGCGGCGGTGGTAGAACTCCGGCGTCAAGCCCGTGTTCTCGAAGGCCTGATACCACTTGTCCCGGTCGAAGTGTTCCCACCAGCCGTCGAACCGGCATCCAAGGCGATGGGCCTCGACCAGGAGCTTACCGAGCCGGCGGTCTCCGCGGGCAAAGACCCCTTCCAGGACGGAGAGGGATGACTCCTGCCACTTCATGATCAGCTTCTTCTTCTTTAGTTCCGACCGCAGCCAGCGCTGCTTGTCGATGATCTCCGATTCGCTTATCTGCGGCTCCCATTGGAAGGGGGTATGAGGCTTGGGCACGAACGAGGAGACCGAGACGTTGACATCCCCGCCGGAGCCCGCGAATTTCCCCTGCCGCTTCACCTCCCGCGACATGTCCACGATTCCCTGCAGGTCGTCCATGGTCTCGGTGGGAAGGCCGATCATGTAGTAAAGCTTGATCAGCCGCCATCCCGCGCTGAAGACCGCGCGGGCATTGTCCAGCAGGTCGGCCTCGGTGATCCCCTTGTTGATCACCGTTCTCAGCCGCTCGCTCCCAGCCTCCGGGGCCAGGGTGAACCCGGTCTTACGCACCCTCCGCACCTCTTCAGCCATCTCCGGGCTGAGACTTCCCACCCGCATCGACGGCAGAGAGACCGCCTTTTTCTGGTTGGAGTAACGGTCCATCAGCCCCTTGAGGACCGGGGTGAGGCAGCCATAGTCGCCGGTCGACAGCGAGAGAAGGGAGACCTCGTCGTACCCGGTATTGCCCAGGGCTTCCTCGACGATCTCGAAGACGCGCTCCGGGCTCCGCTCGCGGACCGGTCTATATATATAACCGGCCTGGCAGAAACGGCAGCCGCGGGTGCAACCGCGGGAGATCTCGACGCTGACCCTGTCATGTACCGTCTTGAGGAATGGCACTACCGGAGAGGTAGGATAGTAGGCCTTGTCGAGGTCGGTGACGAAGCGCCGGCGGACGCTGCGGTAACCGTCGCGCAGCGGGGTGACCCTTTCGATCACGCCGCTTTCCTGGTAGCTCACTTCGAAGAAGCTCGGGACGTAGACCCCGTCGATGCCGGCCAGCCGCTCCAGGAGCGCCTTCTTGGGCAGCCCCTCCGCCTTCCAGGCCCGGACGCATTCCGCGATCTCGATGACCGCATCTTCTCCGTCTCCAATGAGGAAGGCGTCGAAGAAATCGGCCAGCGGCTCCGGGTTGTAGGCACAGGGCCCGCCTCCGATCACCAGAGGGTAACGCTCATCGCGCCCCGCCGCCAGCAAGGGGATGGCGGAGAGATCGAGCATGTTCAGTATATTGGTATAGGAAAGCTCGTACTGGAGGGTGAAGCCTACGATGTCTGCCTTCATGAGCGGCGTCGAGTTTTCCAGGGTGACCAGCGGCCGCCCCTCGGACCTCAGCAGCTCTTCCAGATCGGGCCACGGTGCGTACACGCGCTCAGGCGCAATCCACGGCACCTCTTTCATTACACCGTAAAGAACCTGGAGCCCGAGGTGGCTCATCCCTATCTCATAAACGTCCGGAAAAGCCAGCACAAAAGTTACCGCGCCCTTCCGGCCGGTTACGGTACCCATCTCCCCGCCCATGTAGCGGGCAGGCTTTTCCACCGACAAAAGTGTGTTATTGCTCAAAAAACCCCCGATATAGCCCAGTGACTATGACCGGCCATAGTAACAAATTCTCTTCGGCACTGGCAAGGTAATATACCCGCCCGCGACCGGCCGCTTCATAATGAGTGTACCCCATTTGCGGCATTCATTGGAGGAAATGAGGTCTATTGCGAATCCGACGGGACAGGGGTGATCCACCTACTTTCCTTGAACTCCGGCCACTTACCTCTCCAATGAAAGACTGGCACGCTCCCTGCTATAGAGAGATCATCATTCATCTTCAAAGGAGATTTACCATGAAAAAAGTTCTGTCCTCCGTAGTTGCTGCTCTCGTTGCTGTTGCTTTCGCTGGTGTTGTTTTCGCTGCTGACGCTACCCCGGCTGCTCCGGCTGCTGGCGAAGTGAAAAAAGAAGAAAAAGCTGAGAAAGCTGCTCCGAAAAAAGCAAAAAAAGCAAAGAAAGCAAAAAAAGCAAAGAAAGCCGAGAAGAAAGCTGAGAAGAAAGAAGAAGCAGCTCCGGCTGCAGCACCGGCTGCTCCGGCTGCAAAGTAATTCCCTTTTCGGGCAATTGGAAAAAGGCCGCATCGAAAGATGCGGCCTTTTTTTATGCGCTGGCGAGAAAAAAAAAGGAATGGGGACGGCGATTGCCGTCCCCATTCCTTTAGTAAATCAGCCTTCGGCTTTTATTCCTTTTGCCACACATAAGCGGGATCGAAGAACGGGGTGAAAAATCCGGGATAGGCAACGTAGAAGGTCGCCGCCTCGCCGACCCCCGCCAGGGTACGGACCAGGGTCATGCCGAGCCCTTTCACCGGGCCCACCGTCAGCCCCTTGGCCAGACCTTCCTCTTGCGAGGTCAGGTAGATCTGCTTCGGCAACTCGAGCCAGCCGGTGGCAACGTTGGCAACGCCGCGGACCAACTTGGTCGACATGCCGGTCACCACTTCCTGCGGCGAGGCGTCGTCGACCGTCCTGGTATCTTCAGCCCGTGCACCCCCGACCCCCAACATGCAGACAATCAGGATAACTGGCAGGATCAGCGTCAAATAGCGCTTCTGCATTTCACTCTCCCTTATTCTCCGAGTCGGGACTCTGCCTTCTCGGCTCAACCCGCTTCTCTTCCCACCCCTGCCATACGTACTCAGGAGTGATCATCGGGTCGTAATAACCGGGCTGAGGCACCGCAAAGAATACCGTCTCGGTCACACCGACCACAAGCCTGTAGAACCCCATGGCCACACCTTTCAACGGGCCGACCACATAGCCGATGCCGCCCCTGTCCCGCGCCATCAGGTACGACTGCTTGGGCACCTCGACCACGGAAGTGGCCACGTTCGCTACCCCGCGTACCAGCTTGAAGGCCATCTTCTCGGCGACAGCCTCCGGCTGCTGCCCGTCGAGGGCGAAGGAGGGTGAAGCAATCAACATGGGCAGCAGCAATGTCAACAACGTCGCCTTGATACGCATTTTGGCTCCTCTTCCTGATCAGCGGTCGGTAAATGCCATCGTTCTTTTAACATAGATGCCTTTCATTGGCAAGTCAGCAGTACTTCGCTCATTTTTGATATGGCACCAGAGAATGCTCCAACCTGCTCATCCATATCGGCCAAGACGGAGGAACTCACTGGGCCTTAGCCTCCCTCGGGTTACCTGATAGGCGGCGGGATCAGACAGTATCGAGGTCTTTACTGTCATTTTGCGTGCTTCGACAAGCTCAGCACGAACGGGTACATACTACGTCAACTCGGGGTTCAGGTTTCTTCTGTCAGCCACTGTCAGCCACTGTCAGCCCCTCGGCATCGTGAACAAGTCGTTGTAATCCGTTCGCCCTGAGCCTGTCGAAGGGCGCACACCGCTTCTTCGTCTGGTGAAACAGAAAGGCGCGAGATCCCTGTGGGGAAGTCGCGCCTTTTTATCCGCACTACCGACTGCCTTACCTGCCGTGTTTCTTCCTCAGGTAAGCGGCCACCCCTTCCTTCGAGGCCTTCATAGGTTCCTCACCTTCCTGCCAGTTGGCGGGGCAGACCTCGCCGCCGTGGGTTTCGACGAACTGAAGCGCGTCCAGCATCCTCAGGGCCTCACCAACGCTCCTGCCCAAGGGGAGGTCGTTGATAACGGTGTGACGGACTAAGCCCTTGGTGTCGACCAGGAAGAGTCCGCGCAACGCGACCTCCTCGTTGAAGAGGATGCCGTAGGATCTGGCTATGCTCTTGTCGAGGTCCTGGACCAGGGGGTACTGGATATTGCCGATGCCGCCATCCTCGACCGCGGTGTTCTTCCAGGCCAGATGCGTGAAGCGCGAGTCGACAGAGACACCTATGACTTCGCAGTTTTTCTCTTTGAACTCCGCCAGCCTCTTGTTAAAGGCCAGGATCTCGGAGGGACAGACAAAGGTAAAGTCGAGCGGATAGAAGAAAAGCACCACATACTTTCCGCGATAACTGGATAAGGTAAGCTCAGCGAAAGAATTATCGGGCATGACGGCCTGCGCCGTGAAATCAGGTGCTTCCTTTGTCACCAAGGTAGTGAGACTCATAAGTGCTTTCTCCTTTCGTGATTGAATTTCTAATGTGGACAAACTCTACCAGCCGCATTACCGGTTGTCAATCAGAAAAAGGACCAAAATCATCTTTTTTATCCAGTCAGCTCAAGCCCCTGTTATTACGAGCATTCGCGTTCGGAAAGGGCCTGAAGGGTCCGGCGCGGAATGGGGGCTCCCACCCGGTACCGGACCTTGCCGGTACTTCTCCACCAAGGCATCTGGAGAGATGCCCGCGCCTGATTTGGGGTGACTATCTGGTAGTGCCGGCAGTCATCGCTGACAGGCACACGCAAAAAAAGAGGCCGCTATAAGGCGGCCTCCTCTGGTCGATTCTGTAATTGTTTTCTGCCTGGAGCCGTTATTTACCCAGGACCTCTCCCCTGATGCTGATGGTGACCTCGCGGAACGGAATCTCCTTCCCTGAAGCTGCCAGGGCCTGGCGGGCCGCCATCACGATGCCTCCGCAGCAAGGCACCTCCATCCTCAGAACCGTTATTCCCTTTATCCGC
>NZ_JBXKJL010000107.1:0-53656 GCF_056994735.1 Geomonas sp. | reverse complement strand
TCTTCGATGGCGGGGCCGGGGAACGTGGTCTACGAGGTGCGCGGGGACTCGATGGTGGAGATGGGGATCATGGACGGGGACTTCGTGGCGGTGCATCCTCAGGCGGTCGCGGAGACCGGCCAGACGGTGATCGCGGAGGTCAACGGCTCCATCACTATCAAGAAGTACTTCCGCAAGGGGAAGGTTATCGAGCTGCGGCCGGCCAATGCGGCAATGCAGTCAATCATGGTCACTGAAGACGATGAGTTTCACATCAGGGGAGTCCTTGTCGGCTCCATGAGGTTTTATCGAAAATGGACCGGGAAATCCTCCACATAACGGTCCCCGCTTTCCCCATCGCCCTCGCCCGTGTCGTCCACTCCAATCTGCGTTCCAGACCTGTGGCCGTGGCTCCGCTTAATTCGGAGCGGGCGCTGTTGCAATGCGTCTCGGCGGAGGCGGCTTCGGAAGGGGTCTATGCCGGGACGTCTATCTACCAGGCTCGCAAGTCCTGCCCTTCCCTGATTGTGATCGCTCCGGACCCGCATCTGAGCGCCAAAGGAAGCCACGCGCTCATGGAGCTATCGGCGGAGTTCACACCGATCGTGGAGCCCGGGGCGGGGAGGGTTTTCCTCGATGTCACGGCATCGAGAAGGCTCTTCGGGCCTGCCCGGGACGTTGCCGCCAGGCTCGAAAAGGCAATCGCTTCCAGGCTCAGTCTCGAGGCCATGGCCGGCGCGGGGATCAACAAGCTGGTGTCGCGGGTGGCGGCGGATGTCATGCAGGAGCCTGGTGTCTATGATGTCTTCCACGGCTCGGAGAGGCACTTCCTCGCTCCGTTTCCGGTTTCGGTTCTGCCCGGAGTCGGGGAGGCGCGGCAGACCCTGCTCTTCCGGGACCTGAATCTGCAGCGGGTGGACCAGGTGGCGGCCCTGTCGGTGCCGCAACTGAGGCTGGCGGTGGGGCCGTTCGCGCCGCTGCTGCACGACCGCGCCTGCGGGATCGATCGCTCTCCCGTCCAGCCTCCCCGGCTGACTACGGAAATAGTGGAAGAGGGGTTGCTGGACCAGGAGGAAAATGACGATGCGGTGCTCCTGTCTGAGCTCTTGCGGCTGGTGGAGGGATGCGGAGTGAGGCTTCGCCGGCTGAGGAAAGGGGCGAGGAAGATTTCTCTGTCGGTGATGTATGCCGACGGGGCTACTGAAGAAGGTAAGAAGGTCCTGCCGTCGCCCGTTTCGCTCGATCTACTGCTGCTTCGGGAGGTCGAGGCTCTCTTCTACTCGACGTGTAAAAGGCGGCAACGTGTGCGGGGTCTGCGGCTTACATGCGACCAGGTGGCACCGGATGCGGGGCAACTGGAACTGTTCGCGCCTCCCGAGGCTGCGATAGTCAGCAGCAAGCAGTTGGAACTCCAGGAGACGCTTGATGCTTTGAGGGAGAAGCATGGCCAGAATGTGGTCCGGTGGGGAAAGGGTCTTCCGCCGCGGAAGGAGCGGCTGACACTGAGCGAGGCGCCGGCTAGCTGGGATACGGAACAGAACAGGTACATGACGGCGACTAAGAATTAGAGGCTATCAACAGGGATGGACAGGATTTACAGGATGGAAGCAACGGGTGATAAGCAGAAGCTGAGGTTCGCCATGCTCCTACTATTGAACAAGGACTGAAGACCAGGCAAATCCCCCCTGTCCCCCCTTTGTCAAGGGGGGGAATGATGGGACGGACCGCATCTAAACTTTCAGCTACAGGCAAATCCCCCCTGGCCCCCCTTTGTCAAGGGGGGGACGATGGGACTGGCTGCACCTGGACATTCAGCTACAGGCAAATCCCCCCTGGCCCCCCTTTGTCAAAGGGGGGGACGATTGGACGGGCTGCATCTGGACTTTCAGCTACAGGCAAATCCCCTCTGTCCCCCCTTGTCAAAGGGGGGGACAGAGGGACTGGCTGCATCTAATTTCTGCCACGGCTTTCTGCCTCAGACACCGGCTTTGGTAGCTCAGACACTGATTTGGTAGCTCAGACACTGGTTTGGTAGCTCAGACACCGGCTTAGTAAATCAGCATGGCTTTAGTTTCCGAAGATTTTGCCTTTATCCCTTTCATCCTGTCCATCCCTGTAAAATATGTTTTCGGCTTTTGATCTAAAAGGTTCTCCCATAGATGTTTGTCCATCTTCACGTACATTCAGCGCTGTCGCCGAACTGGGGGATACATTCTCCTGAGACGCTTTGCGCAAGGGCTGTTCAATTCGGCTGCGACACTGTGGCGATTACGGACCGCAACGGCCTTTACGGCGTACCGCGCTTTCTTGATGCGGCACGTGAGGCCGGGATCAATCCGATCATCGGGACGGAGGCTGTTACCGATCGGAACCGGGCGGTGCTCCTGGCCAGGACGGAGGAGGGGTACGGCAACATCTCGCGGCTGCTCTCGGACCTCCACTGCCGGAAAGGTTTCGATCTCATTGAAGCGCTCGCCGAGTTTCGCCATGGTGTGGTGGTCCTCAGCGATGACGCGAAGCTCTTGTCGGCTCTGAAAAGGGATTCGGAGGAGGCTCTTTTCGTGGAGCTTTCACCCGGGCACTCGCTGCACCGGGCGCTCGCCTGTTCGCGCGAACTGCGACTTCCTCCGGTGGCAACGTCGCGCGCCCTGCTCCTGGACAAGAGCGACTTCCACCTCCACCGGGTGCTGCGGGCCATCCACCTGAACACGAAGCTTTCGCGCCTGGCCGCGGAGGATACCGCGTGCGACGCCGACTTCCTCTATCCGCCCGACAGGATCGCTGAGTTCTTCCCCCACTGCCCGGAGGCGCTGGAGAACACGGCGAAGGTGGCCTCCCTTTGCCGCACGGAGTGGGATTTCTCCAGCACCATATTCCCCGCCTTTCGCGATTTCGGAAACGATACCGCCTTCGAGGAGCTGCGGCGGCGCTCGCATGACGGTGCCTTGTGGCGCTATGGCGCGATTAATGAGGCGGTGGAGACGCGCCTCGACAAGGAGCTCTCCATCATCCGTGACAAGGGCTTCTCCCACTACTTCCTCGTGGTGGAGGAAATCTCGCATCAGTCGGAACGCACCTGTGGCAGGGGGAGCGCCGCGGCCTCTCTCGTGGCCTACTGTCTCGGCATCACCCACGTCGATCCCATCAGATACAACCTCTTCTTCGAACGCTTCCTGAACGAAGGGAGGACGGATCCCCCCGACATCGACATGGACTTTCCCTGGGACGAGCGCGACGCCATCCTGGACTTCGCCTTCGCCCGTTACGGGGCCCGACGCGCCGCCATGGTCTCGAACCATGTAGGGTTCAAGGGGCGCTCCGCCCTGCGCGAGGTCGCCAAGGTCTACGGCCTGCCGGACTTCGAGATCAAGGAGATGACCGACCGCATCTCCGGTTTCTGGAAGGCTGAACAGACCGCGGCGGCAATGGCCGGCCATCCTCTTTTCCAGGGGGAGGAGCTCTCACGGGACTGGCAGGAGATCCTCTCGACGGCAAGGCGCCTCAACGGCCAGTTGCGCCATCTCTCCCTGCACTGCGGCGGGCTGGTCATCGTGCCGGACGAGATCCGCAGGTTCGTCCCGGTGGAAATCTCGCGCAAGGGCCTCCCCTTCATCCAGTGGGAGAAGGACCAGACCGAGGACGCGGGTCTGGTCAAGATCGACATCCTCGGCAACCGCTCTCTGGCGGTGGTGCGGGACGCCATGGCGGCGGTGAAGGAGAACTGCGGGGTCGACATAGATTACGCATCCTGGCAGCCGCTCGAAGACGAGAAGACCGGGGAGATGCTCCGGCGGGGACGGACCATTGGCTGCTTCTATCTCGAGTCGCCCTCGGTGCGCCTCCTGCTGCGCAAGATCTGGAGCGACACGGCCCCTCCCGAGACCTTCAACTACGACATCTTCGAGGTGCTGGTGCAGGCCTCCTCCATCATCAGGCCGGCCGCCAACAGCTTCATCCAGGAGTACCTGGCCCGGATGCAGGGAAAGCCGTGGGCTCACCTCCATCCGCTCCTGGAGAGCGTGCTGGACGAGACCTTGGGCATAGCCATCTACCAGGAGCAGATCACCCAGATCGCCATGGAGGTCGCCGGCTTTTCCGCCAGCGACGGAGATCAGCTCCGGAAGGTGATCACCAAAAAGCACCGTGAGAAGCGGGTGGCCGACTTCCGCACCAAGTTCTTCTCGGGCGGGATCGCCAACGGCGTCAGCGAAGAGGTCCTGCAGGCGATCTGGGAGCAGATCCTCTCCTTTTCCGGCTACTCCTTCTGCAAGCCCCACTCGGCCAGCTATGCGCTGTTGAGCGCCAAGGCGGCCTACATGAAGGCCCATCACCCCGCTGAGTTCATGGCGGCGGTGATCTCCAACCAGGGTGGCTACTACTCGGCCTTCGCTTACATATCGGAAAGCCGCCGGCTCGGGCTATCGATACTCCCCCCCGACATCAACGAGAGCGAACACCGCTACACCGGCTGCGGGAACGCTCTCCGCGTGGGGCTGATGCAGATCGACGGGCTGACGGCCGACAGCGTCGACAGGCTCATCAGGGAGCGACGGGAGAGGGGGAGATTCGACTCTTTCCAGAATTTCCTGCGCAGGGTGAACGTCGCGCGCTCGGATGTGGAGCGCCTGATCAAGGGGGGGTGCTTCGACAGTCTGGAGGGTCTCGAGAAGCGCCCGACCCTCCTCTGGGAACTCCTTCATTTCCAGCAGCAATCGTGCGGGCTTCTCTTCGAGCAGAAGACGGTGCTGCCTCAGGCGCCGCCTTACGACGCGAAGACGGTGCTGCGACAGGAGGCCGAAATGCTCGGTTTCCTGGTCTCCCGCCACCCACTCACCCTCTACAAGGCGGAGTGGCTTCGCCACCGGCCGATAAAGGGCTCGGAGCTCAGGAAGTATTCGGGGAAATGGGTGACCATGGTAGGGTGGTGGATCACCACAAAGACCGTCGACGACAAGCACGGCCGCCCCATGGAATTCGTCTCTTTCGAGGATGTCACCGCCATCTTCGACGCCACCTTCTTCCCCGACGTCTACGCCAGGTTCTGCCGGAAGCTGTCGCAGAGACGGCCCTACCTGTTGAAGGGGATCGTGGAAGAGGAGTTCGGGGTGGCGACGCTGAGGGTCAAATGGGTGGGGTTTCTGGATTAAAGGGGGGAGTCGAACAGGTGCGGGCTCAAGGAAAAAAATGGGCGCCCACACGGGGCGCCCGAATCAATCACATAGCAATCACATAGCAATCGCGGCAGGATGCCGCTCCTACGATTTTATGCCCGCCAACCGCGCTCGAGAAGCAGGCGCTGTGCCGGGGCGTACTTCATGGCTGCGGCGGCCTTGATCAGTGCCTCGGCCACGAATTCCGTCTCCGGCTGCGACCCGAGCCGCGCCCCCTGCCAGTACAAAAATGCCGGGTCCTGCTCGGAAGTCGATTCCATGGCCACATCGAGGAAGGCCTCGGCGGTCTCGGGGCAGTGCGGGACACCGCGCCCGGTGGCATAGAGCGACGCCAGCCTGATCTGCGATTTGAAGTGCCCGTGCTCGGCAGCCCTGCGGTACCAGTAGGCGGCCTCGAATCCGTTGTGGTGGTCGGGGTCGCGATCGTAGATGTAGGCAAGATAGTACATCGCCGCAGGGTCGTTCTCGAAGACCACCTGGTAGAGCAGTTCCAGCGCTTTTTCTATGTCCTTCCGGCAGTGCTTCCCGAAGATATGGATTTCAGCAAGGGCGACGGTGCTGGCGGCATGCCCCTCAGCCGAGGCGCTCTCGAGCAGGCTGATGGCATAGTCGGCATCGTAGGTGACGCCGGAGCCTTCCAGATGGAGCAGTGCCAGTTCATGCCGGGCCCGGGCACTCCCACCCTTGGCCGCGGTGGCCAGGAACTTCCCCGCCTTCGACAGATCCCGCACCACGCCTTCGCCCTTCAGGTACATCAGCCCCATGGACTCCGATCTTGCCACCTCTGCCGGTGATACTGCTTCTGAGGGAGAGAGCGTGCTCTTTATCCGGAGCTCACTGGCTCTTTCCCTGAAGTTGATCAATTTCTTCGCTTTGCCCTCTGTCATAGTCATAACCTCATCGATGCTCGACACGGAACCCGGCACTCACAGGTTCTTCGTCGTCGATAGATTACAACTACTGTGCCAGTAGCGGGGACTCTGGCGAAGGCGGGGCAAGCTGATAATTATACTGGCGGAATCGGGAAGAGGGCGGAGGCCGCAGCGCCGTTTCTGCCGACAAAAACAGCGAAAAGGCGGGAGGTTACAAGCGAAAGTACGGTTTCCTAGGCCACCAGCAACTCCCTGACCTTCTTAAGCAGCACCGCCGGCGAAGCCGGTTTGGGGAGGAAGTTTTCCTTGGCGAAGGTCACACCCTTTTTGGCCACATCGTCGGGAGTATAGCCGCTGGTAAAGAGCACTTTCGTCTGCGGTTTGATCCTGGCGATTTCGGAGAAGGCATCCTTGCCGTTCATCTTCGGCATCACCACATCGATGATCAGGAGGTCGACCTCATTGCTGTTCTCCCTGAATTTCTCGACGGCATCCTCTCCATCGACTGCCTCGATGACCCGGTAGCCACTCCGCTTCAAAACCTCGGTGGTCAGCCGCCTCACCTCGAAGGCATCTTCCGCGACCAGGACGGTTTCCGTCCCTTTATGAAAATGATCGACCACCTCATCTTGTGGGGTGCACACCGGGCGCCCTTGCAGCAACGGCAGATACACGCTGAAGGTTGTTCCCTTGCCGGGCGCGCTCTCGGCTTCCAGGTACCCTTCGTGCTGTTGCACTATTCCGTAGACTATGGCCATCCCCAGGCCGGTGCCCTTCCCTACCTCCTTGGTGGTGAAGAAGGGTTCGAAGATGCGAGCCTTGGTCGCCTCATCCATCCCGGTCCCGGTGTCGCTGATGGAGAGGACCGCGTACTGCCCGATCTCGCCATAGCCTCGCTCGGCTACGAAATCGTCCGTCATCTCCATCTGCCTGGTCCGGATGGTCAGGACGCCGGGGCCGCTCATCGCGTCGCGGGCGTTGGTGACCAGGTTCATCAGTATCTGTTCGATCTGACCGGTATCCGCCATGACCTGCAGCCGTTCGCGGCTGAAGGAGATGTGGAGCTCGATCTCCTCCGTGATCAGCCGGCCCAGCAACTTCCTGATGTTTTCCACGATGTCGTTCAGGTCGACCGGCCCGGGGTTGTTAAGCTGCTTGCGGCTGAAGGCGAGGAGCCCCTGGGTCAGGTGGGTCGCCCGGTCGGCGGCGAATTGTACCTGCTCCAGGAATTTCAAGGCCCGGTCGTCCTCTGCCAGGGTCATCTGGGCTAGGTTGGTGAAGCCGATGATCGCGGTGAGGAGGTTGTTGAAGTCGTGTGCTATGCCGCCGGCCAGTTGCCCTACCGCCTCCATCTTCTGCGACTGCCGCAACTGCTCGGCCATGCGCCTTTCCCGGTCGATGTACATGGCGTTGCGGATGCTGATGCCTATCACCGGGGCGATCCCCATCAACAGGCTCATGTCGCTTTGCACCAGCTTCTTCTTCGAATTCACGTTGTCCACCGCCAGGACGCCGAGCGATTCCCCCTCGCAGACGATAGGGCAGCAGATGAAGGATTGAGCCTGCATCTGCTCCGAAAAAAGAACGCTTTTGTGGGAATGCACCTGCGAGACTTCCGCGAAGTCGTTCACCAGGATCGGCCGCTGCTCACGGAAGGAGACAACGAAGACCCCCTTGGAGTCGGGATCGGAAATGTTGAAGGAGGTCTTCTTCAGCAGGGACAACTGTGATTCCGTGTACCCGAAGCCGGTGCGGAACCTGAGAGTCGAATTGTGCTGATCCGCCAGGAGAATCAGGCAGCGGTCGTATCGAAGCCGGTTCTCCACGGCCTTGATGACATTGTCGAGCACGCTGTCGATGTCGCTTTGCGTGCTGATGGCCTGTCCCACCTCGTTGACCATGCGCGCGTTGTTGTAGTTGGTCTCCACCTGGTCAACGAGGTGCTGCGAGGAGTCCCTGGTCCGCACCAGGACCTCGTGCAACTCCCTCTTTTCCAGGCGCTCCGCGATATAGGAGATCACTGCCACGGTGAGGGACAGCAGCAAGGCAACCGGAATCCAGTGGGTCCAGCTGAAAAAAGGGAAGAGCGCCGCCAGCGCCGCCAGGGAGAGGGGAGCCATCTTGTTCCGGAAGCTCTTCAACCGGGCGTAGACGCTCCTTTTCCAGGTGATGATGTAGCGGCAACTGTGGTCGCCCTTGAAAAGGCATTCCGGGTGCTCGACCTGGGGCACGTCGTAGTTGAACAACATCAGGATGGCCTCGAAGAAGCCTATGCGGTTATCGCACTGGAACGGCTTTTCCACGGTCCCTTCATACGGAGTCACCGTTATCTCGACCTTGTTTTCGGCAAGCTGCCTGCTGGTGTATACCGAAGACCTGGTGAACCTCGCGCAGGACTTCCTTATCGTGTGGAAGGCGTTGGCCGGGCCGATCATGCCCAGGATGTATTTCCCTCCGAAGCCGATCGCCTCGGCCGAGGCGGCGTAGCGCCCGGCCTCCCTGGCGATATCGCTCCCCACCGCCTCCGCGACTTTCTCGTGAAAACGATCGACCTGTCTCTGGCTAAACCAGTGCCCCTCGTCGGCGACTTCGTAAGCCTTCATCTCGGCATGGTTCAGCAACTGGTCGATATCAACGTCACGGTACCTCTTCCTGATGAGCCCGAGGAAGCTGTTGATGATCCTGCTGTTATAGAGCTGGGGTTCTACTGGCATTGACTAAAGGCTCCGACCGGTGAAACAGAAGGTGACAGCGCAGGCGATTAACAGAAGCTAATACAGTTGATTCAAAACAGACACTCAGTCTAGCTCTATCGGCAGGTGCCGGCTTTGCTTTAATCATTCCTGAAGTATCAATCGGCCAGCTTCCAAACTGTCATTCCCGAGGCGATTCTGATCGGGAATCCAGCGCCTAAACGACGTGAAATCTGGATCCCCGATAAGGGCATTCGGGGATGACAATCTCATAGCGGAAGATTAGGTTGCAGGTTTTCAGGTGAAGGGTTCTCTCAGGTTTTCTCCGTGTCTCCGTGGCTAATGGTTTTGCTTTATGATTCTTTGCTTTGGGGATAAGGCCGTTGGGACGAAAAAAGGCCCGGCTCCTGTGAAGGGGCCGGGCCTGGTTTTCGGGGGATGATGCGATCCTAGTCGACGGACTTCCGGAGGAAGGTCGGAATATCGTACTGGTCCTCGTCGTCCATGAGGAAGTTGCGCTGCCTCATGTGAGTGTCGCGCTGCTGCTTTTCCCTGATGAAGGTCGGGATCTCGCGATTGACCTCGGCCGGCTTGACCATGGTGGAGACGTTCTTCAGCTCGTGGCGCCCCTTGTCGAGGTCGAAGCGGTCGCCGAAGCCGGTGGCGATGGCGGTGATCTTGATGGTCTCGCCGAGGGTCTCGTCGATCACCAGACCGATGATGATGTTGGCGTCCTCGTGCACCTTCTCGTGGATGATCTTGCTGGCGGCGTCGAACTCGTCCATGGTCATGGCTGCGGAGCCGGAGATGTTGACCAGCACGCCCTTGGCGCCGGAGATGTCGATGTCTTCCAGCAGCGGGCTGGAGATGGCCCGGACGGCCGCGTCGATGGCGCGGTTTTCGCCGGAGCCGAGGCCGATACCCATCATGGCCATGCCGCGCTCGCTCATGATGGCCTTGACGTCGGCGAAGTCGACGTTGATCAGACCGGACTGGGTGATCAGGTCGGAGATCCCCTGAACCGCCTGACGCAGCACGTCGTCGGAAGGCTTGAAGGCGTCCAGGATGGACATGGACTTGCCGGCCAGGCCGAGCAGCCTGTCGTTGGGGATCACGATCAGGGAGTCGACGTGCTTCTTGAGCTCCTTGATCCCATCCTCGCCCTTGGCCAGGCGCTGCCTCCCCTCACGGCTGAAGGGCTTGGTCACCACGCCGACGGTCAGGGCTCCCTGCTCCCTGGCCACCTCGGCGATGATCGGAGCGGCGCCGGTGCCGGTGCCGCCGCCCATGCCGGCGGCGATGAAGATCATGTCGGCGCCCTTGAGCGCCTCGGTCAGCTTGTCCTTGTCCTCGAGGGCGGCCTCGCGGCCGACGTTCGGGTTGGCGCCCGCACCAAGACCCTTGGTGAGCTCGGTCCCGATCTGGATCTTGACCGGAGACTTGGAAATCCTCAGCGCCTGGGCGTCCGTGTTCGCCACGATGAAATCGACCCCGGTGATACCGCTCGTCATCATGGTGTTCACGGCATTACCGCCTGAGCCGCCAACGCCAATAACTTTTATCTTCGCACTCTGGTCGATACTTTCATCGAACTGAAACATGAACCCTCCTTAATCGCGCCCCCCGGCGAAAAGTCAAAAAATTAACCGCCTTTATACTACTTTTCATCCTTCATTGGAAGCTGAAAATGCCGCGAAAAGGCTTTTTTTTAGAAGAACTCTCCGAACCATTCCTTCATCCTTCTGCTCACCCGGCGGAAGACCGTATCGTCGCTCTGCTGGGTCGGAAACTCGTGGATCCCGACGTTCTTGCTGCCGTAGACGACGAGGCCCACCCCCGTTGCGTAGACGGGAGAGTTGACCACGTCGATGAGGCCGCCGATCCGCTGCGGGAGGCCGCGGCGGACGGGGAGGTTGAAGATCTGCTCGGCCAGCTCCGGCATCCCCTCGAGGATGGTGCTCCCGCCGGTGATGACCACGCCCGAGGCGATCATGTCCTCGAGCCCGCTCTTGACGATCTCGCGGTTGACCAGGGTGAAGATCTCCTCCACGCGCGGCTCCAGGATCTCGCAGAGGAGCTGGCGGGAGAGGACCCGGGGTTTTCTGCCGCCGACGCTCGGGACCTCGATGGTCTCGTCCTTGCCGACCATGGAGGAGAGGCAGCAGCCGTACTTCTGCTTGATGCGCTCGGCCTCGGCCATCGGCGTCCTGAGGCCCACGGCGATGTCGTTGGTGAGGTGGTTTCCGCCCAGGGAGAGGACCGAGGTGTGCTTGATGGCGCCGTCCACGAAGATGGCGATGTCGGTGGTGCCGCCGCCGATATCGACCAGGGCCACGCCGAGTTCCTTTTCGTCAGCCGAGAGGACCGCCTCGGAGGAGGAGAGTTGCTCGAGGACGATGTCGGCGACTTCGAGGCCGGCACGGTTGCAGGACTTGACGATGTTCTGGGCGCTCGCCACGGCGCCGGTCACGATGTGGACCTTGGCCTCCAGCCGCACGCCGCTCATCCCCAGCGGTTCGCGGATGCCGTCCTGGTCGTCGATGATGAATTCCTGGGGGAGAATGTGGATCACTTCCCGGTCCATCGGGATGGCGATGGCCTTGGCGGCCTCGATGACCCTTTTCACGTCCTCGGGGGAGACCTCGCGGTTCTTGATGGCGATCACGCCCTGCGAGTTGAAGCCTTTGATGTGCCCGCCGGCGATCCCGGCGTAGACCGATTTGATCTCGCAGCCGGCCATCAGTTCCGCCTCCTCGATGGCCTTCTTGATGGCCGAGACGGTGCTCTCGATGTTGATCACCACCCCTTTCCTCAGGCCCTTCGAAGGACTGGTACCGATACCGACGATATCGAGGCCGTCCTCGGTGAGATTGCCCACGATGGCGCAGATCTTGGTGGTGCCGATATCGAGCCCTACGATCAAATTATCCCTTTTGCCGGACATGCTCCCCCCCTTTGACTACACTTTTTTAACTATGATTTTGTCACCGTAATCCAGATCAATATAATCGAGTGCCTGCATCTGCGGCTTCAGGTCGCCGTAGATGCCGGAAAGACGCGCGAGCTTCTCATTGAACCCGCCGTTGCCGAGTTTCACCGGCACCCCACCGAGCATGGTGAAGAGGGTGAACCCGTACCCCTTGTCGTAGTGAATCTCCGAGACGTCCTCGAGGCTGAAGTTCTTTCCCGCCTTCAGGGTGTCGATCAGAGCCAGCGCGTTCTTGAAGGCGTCGCGGCTCCCGGCCGGATCCTTCACCAGGTCCTCCTCGGTTACCCCCGTGATCATCGGGTAATCGAGCCGGTCACCGTCCACCAGCGACTTGAAGAGCTGTCCCTTGGTGTCGACGTAGTACAGGCACCCTACGTTGACGACCGCCTTGGGAGTGCGTTCGGAAAGAGCGATGGAGAGGGTGTGAGGGAAGTAGCGCCGGACCTGGACCTGTTCGATCCAGGGATTTTTGGAAAGCTGCTCCACTACCCCCTTCAGCTTGAGGCCGAGCATCGAGTCGCCGGGCTTGACGCCGGACATGGCGATGACCTCGCTCCTGGTCAGCTTTTTGAGCGGCGAAACCTCTATCGTCTCCAGGCGCAGCAACGTGGTCCGGGAGACCACCCGGTAGGCCTGCAGACCTCCGGCCCCGACGGCAGCGCAGATGGCAGCGGCAGCGATCCCCCTGGAGCCCCAGGTGAGGATGGGGCGCCAGTTGATCGGCTTGCGCTTTTTGGGCGCCTTCTTCACCCTGTTATGGGCTACCTGGCGCTGTTTTTTTGTATGCAGATCGCGCATCCGGACACCGTTAGAGGTCGATGATCAATTACAAGTCAAACACTGGATAACAGCGGCATGGCCGCGAAAAAACATCAGTCCTGCAGGGAGCTACCAAGACGGCAATTACCTGCTGCACGGAACCGGGAGGGAGGTTCTCCCCCCTTGGTCAGATCTTCAGGCTGGCCGCCAGCAGCACCCGCTCCACCAGTTCGTTGAAGCCTATACCGGCGCCCCCCGCGATTTCGGGGAGCAGGCTCAGGCTGGTCATTCCCGGCAGGGTGTTGACCTCCAGGATATAGGATTCGCCGGCGGAGGTGACCAGGAAGTCGACCCTGCTGTAGCAGTCGCAACCGAGCGCCGCATGCGCCTTCTCCCCGGCCTTCAGCACCTCGGCGTAGATCGCCGACGGAAGCCGCGCCGGGAGGATGTGCTCGGCCATCCCCGCCGTGTACTTGGCCTCGAAATCGTAGAACTCGTTCTTGGGGACGATCTCGATGGCGCCCAGGGCCTTCCCGTCCAGGATCCCGACCTGCACCTCGCGCCCCTCGATGAAGCGCTCCACCAGGATCTCCGCGTCGTACTTGAAGGCTTCGTCGAGGGCCGCGGCCATCTGGGTCTGCTCCTTCACGATGCTTACGCCGACCGAAGAGCCTTCCTGCGAAGGCTTGACCACCACCGGAAGGGGGTGCGCAAGGCTAATGGGTCCACCGCGGCGCAGCACCTGGTAGGGAGCCACCATCAGGCCGGCGGAGGCGAAGACTATCTTGGAGAAAACCTTGTTGATGGCAAGGGCGCTGGCGAGGACGCCGGAGCCGGTATAGGGGATGCCCATCATCTCCAGGAGGCCCTGCACCGATCCGTCTTCGCCGAAGCGACCGTGGAGCGCGATGAAGGCAACCTGCACGCCTTCCGCGGACAGCCTCTGCGCCAGGTCGCGCCCGACATCGATGCCGACCGCGTCGTACCCCTGCGAGGTCAGGGCAGCAAGCACAGCCGCGCCGCTGTTGAGGGAAACCTCCCGCTCCGCGGAAAGCCCGCCCATCAAGACCCCGATCCTCTTCCCCTTCAGCTCCTCAACCGTCATGTCAAAAGTCCTTTCCCGATTTCCCTTGAACTCCCCCTGCCTTGTTAAGGTCCAACCTCCCCCCTTGTCAAAGGGGGGTCGGGGGGGATTTGCCTTTCTCCGCCACCAAAGTAGCCGCCGTCGCCGTTCTTTAGCCTTCCCCGACGATCCTGACTTCCTCCTCCAGTTCCACCCCGGAGGAGGCCTCGACTCTCACCTTGACCAAGGCCGCCAGTGCCAGAAAATCGGTCGCCGTGGCGCCTCCCTTGTTGACCAGGAAGTTGGTGTGCACCTCGGAGACCTGGGCGCCGCCCACGCATACCCCGCGCAGCCCCGCCTCGTCGATCAACTGCCATGCCTGGCGCCCCGGAGGATTCTTGAAGAACGAGCCGGCGCTCGGGAACCCCACCCTCTGCGACTTCCCCCGGGCGGTAAGGTAACCGGCCATCCGGTCCTCGATCAGGCGCCGCTCGGTCGGCTCCATGCGCAACGTCGCCGAGACCACTATTTCCCCCGGCTGCAGTTTGAGGTAGCGGTAGCCGTACTCCAGCTCGCACCCTTTCCGCACCACCAGCTCTCCGTCCCGAAGGGTCGTCAGGGTTTCCACCCGCTGCAAGGTCTCCGATCCGTGGGCCCCGGCGTTCATGGCTACCGCTCCGCCGAAAGTTCCGGGTATGCCGCAGAGGAACTCGACTCCGCCCAGGCAGTTCTCCGCCGCGATCCTGCAGAGCATCGGGTTCAGCACCCCGGCCCCAACCTCGAGCCTCGCCGCCGCTAACGGCTTCAGGCTGTCGAGTCCCCGCAGCGAAATCACGCAACCCCTGATGCCGCCGTCACGGACCAGCAGGTTGTAGCCGCCGCCTACGACCAGGCAGGGGATGCTTCCGACCTTCAGGTTTGCCAGGGCATCCTGCAGGTCGGCAAGGTCGGCGGGCTCGATGAAGAGGTCGGCTGGACCTCCCACCCTGAGCCCGGTATGCTGCGCCATCGGCTCATCCCACTTCACCTGCCCGCGCAGCCCGGCTGCGACCTTCTCCAGGCCCTGGCGCTGCAAGCTACTGATCCCCCGCCGCGGAGAGCCGCTCCAGCATGGTCTCCCCGACCTGCCAGACGTTCCCGGCCCCGAGGGTCAGCAGGATATCGCCCGGCTGCAGCACGTGCTGCAGGTGCTGGCAAAGGTTCTCTCGGTCGGCAATCCAGCTGACCTCCCTGTGGCCGTGCCTGCGGATCCGTCCCGCCAGTGCCTCCGCGGTGACCCCCTCGATCGGCTCCTCGCCGGCCGGGTAGATGTCGGTCAGGATGAGAACGTCCGCGTCGTGGAAGGCTTTGACGAAGTCCTCGAAGAGTTCCTTAGTCCGGGTGTAGCGATGGGGTTGGAAGACCACCACGAGTCTTCTGTCCCATCCAGCCTTGGCCGCGGCCAGGGTGGCCCGTATCTCGGTCGGGTGATGACCGTAGTCGTCGACCACCATGATGCCGTTGGCGCCACCCTTCATCTGGAAGCGGCGCCCCACCCCGCCGAAGCTGGCGAAGCCTTCGCGGATGGTTTCGAACGGGATATCCAGCTCCATGGCCACAGCGACCGCGGCCAGCGCGTTGAGGACGTTGTGGGCGCCGGGCATGGTGAAGGTGATTTCCCCCAGCCGGACCCCCTTATGGTGCGCCACGAAACTTGTGGTGAAGCCGGAGAGCTTGATATCGGTGGCCCGGTAGTCGGCCTGGGCCGAGAGGCCGTAGCTGGTAAAGCGCTTCTTCACCCGCGGCAGGATGTCCGACACGTTGCCGTTGTCCAGGCAGAGAACGGCCAGTCCATAGAAAGGAATCTTGTTGATGAACTCGACGAAGGTGTCCTTGATCTCCTCGATGCCGCTGTAGAAATCGAGGTGGTCAGCGTCGATGTTGGTCACCACCGCGATGGTCGGCGAGAGGAGGAGGAACGAGCCGTCCGACTCGTCCGCCTCGGCCACCAGGAACTGCCCCTGCCCTAGCTTCGCGTTGGTACCCAGAGAGTTGAGCCTGCCGCCGATGACGATGGTCGGGTCGATGCCCCCCTTGGAGAGGAGGGTCGCGACCATCGAAGTCGTGGTGGTCTTACCGTGGGTGCCGGCAACCGCGATGCCGTACTTCATGCGCATCAGCTCGGCCAGCATCTCCGCCCTGGGGATTACCGGGATCAGGTGCTCGTGCGCCTCTATGACCTCGGGGTTGTCTTCATGAACCGCGCTGGAGATGACCACGACGCTGGCATGCTTGACGTTTTCCCTGGCGTGGCCGAAGAAGATCTCCCCGCCGAGGGCCGCCAGCCGCTCCGTGATTTCCGATCCGCGCAGGTCGGAACCCGAAACCTTGTATCCCAGGTTCAGGAGCACCTCGGCGATCCCGCTCATCCCTATGCCGCCGATCCCGACGAAATGTATTTTCTCTATCTTTCCGTACATAAGCTCCCTTCGGCCCTGCAATCTCGCCCCCTTGCGAAGAGGGTTCTCTTTTTTCCCTGTCGAGGAGCCACGTCGTCCTCATCTTCTGCGGGCCCAACGTGGTTCTCTATGTTCCCTGTCGGAGGAGCCCAACGTCCTCATGTCAAAGCACCCTGACGTCCCCCCCTTGTCAAAGGGGGGACAGGGGGGATTTGCCTTAGCTCTTCGTAACCTTCTCCACCATGGCAGCCACAATGGCCTGCGCCGCGTCCAGCTGCGCGAGACTCCTGGCATGCCTCTCGATCTCCTCGATCTTCTCCGGCTCCTCGATCAGCGAAAGGATCTCCGCCGCCAGCCGCTCTCCGGTCAGGTCGTCCTCCGTGATCATCAGGCCGGCCCCCCTGTTCAGGAGCGATTCGGCGTTCTTCCTCTGGTGGTCGTCCGCCGCGTACGGGTAAGGGATGAAGATGCAAGCCTTGCCGCAGGCGGTGATCTCGGCGATGGTGGTGGCACCGGCACGGCAGATGACCAGGTCGGCGGTACCGTAGGCCGCGGACATGTTGTCGATGAAGGGCGTCACCTGCGCCCGGAAACCCCGAGCCTGATACCCCTGCCTTACCTGCTCGACGTCCTTCTCGCCCGTCTGGTGCGTGATGTGTAACCTGTGCTTGACGCTCTCCAGGTGGGGCAGCGCCTCGATCAGCGCGGTGTTGATCCGGTGCGCCCCCGCGCTCCCACCGAAGACCAGCAGGCTGAAGCCGCCACCTGCGCTGGGGGTCCGCTCGTGGAAGCTCCAGAGGATCTCCTTGCGGATCGGGTTGCCGGTCATCAGGGTGATCTTCCTGTTGAAGAACCCCTCCGCTTCCGGCATGGAGATGAAGACTCCGTCCACGATGCGCCCGAGGACCTTGTTGGTGATCCCGGGGACCGCGTTTTGCTCATGAATGAAGCGGGTGATCCCCATCCCGCGCGCAGCCAGCACCAGCGGCGCCGAGGCATAACCGCCGACCCCCAGAACCAGGTCGGGCTTGAACTCTTTCAGGATCTTCCGCGATTGTGAATAGCCGTAAATGAGACGGCCGGCGCTCATCAACTTTCTGGCGGTCCCCATTCCCTTCATGCCGCTGGCCGAAATCGTTGCCAGCTTGTAGCCGAGCTTGGGGAGGAGGCGCGCCTCGATGCCGTTTCTGGTGCCGACGAAAAGGACCTCGTTCTCCGGCGCCCTGGCCAGGAACTCCTCGGCCACCGCAATACCGGGAAAGAGGTGACCACCGGTCCCGCCCCCTGCGATGATCAGCCTCATTGCGCCCCCTTCATCTTGGTCGATACGTTCAAAAGTACTCCAATCGCGCAGAGCGTGATGATGAGGGAGCTGCCGCCATAGCTCAGGAAGGGGAGAGCCAATCCCTTGGTCGGCAGCATGCCGGTGACGACCGCCATGTTGATGAATGCCTCGAGTCCGATCAGGACGGCGATCCCGAAAGCCAGGAAGCGACCGAAGTTGTCCTCGGCGGCGATGGCCACCCGGATGCTCCTCTGCACCAGCAACAGGAACATCGAGGCGATGACCACTACACCGATGAACCCCAATTCCTCGCCGCAGACCGAGAGGATGAAGTCGGTGTGCGCCTCCGGCAGGTAGAAGAGCTTCTGCTTGCCCTCTCCCAGCCCCTGGCCGAAGATGCCGCCTGTGCCAAGGGCCAGCCAGGACTGGATGATCTGGAAGCCGGCGTCGGTCGGGTCCTGCCACGGGTCGAGGAAGGCCGTGATGCGCCTCATGCGGTACGCCTCGGTGAAGACCAGGTAGCAGACACCCGGCAGGGCCACCAGCCCCATCCCCAGGATGTACTGGACCCTGGTCCCGGCGGCGAAGAGCATGACGATGGCGACCGTCCCCATGGTCATGGCGGCTCCCATGTCATGCTGCTTCAGAAGGACCGCGATGAAGACCCCCAGGATCAGCAGGTACGGAAAAAAACCCGCCGCGAACTGCTTGAGTTTCTCCTGCCTCTTGTCCAGCGAGTAGGCCATGTAGATGATCAGCGCAACCTTGGCCAGCTCCGAGGGCTGGAAGTTGAAGCCCGGCAGCCTGATCCAGCGCGACGCCCCCTTGGCGGTCCCGCCGATCCCCGGCACGAAGACCAGCAGCAGGAGGAAGAAGCAGGTGAAGAAGAGGGGGACCGCCACCCTTTTCCAGAGGTGGTAGTCGACCTGCATGGCCACGGCCATGCAGGTGAAACCGACCAGCGCGTAGAGGGACTGCCTTTTCAGAAAGTAGAACCCGTCATGGAACTTCTTGGCCGCCATGACTGAAGAGGCGGAGTAGACCATGACGACGCCGAAGCAGGTGAGGATCACCGCCATCATTAAGACGATGATGTCGAACCCTTCGACACGCTTCACGCCCCCTCCTTGGGTGCCAGTGACCTGACCGCGGCCTTGAAACGCTCCGCCCGCTCCGCATAATCCTTGAACATGTCAAAGCTCGAGCAGGCGGGGGAGAAGAGCACCACCCCACCCGGCTCGGTCAGCCGATGGGCCAGCGCCACCGCTTCCTCGAGGGTCTCGGTCTCGTGAGTGTCGGTGAGGGATCCCAGGGCCTCCTTCATCCGGGCCTTGGCTTCTCCGATCAGAACCAGGTGGCTGACCCTGTCCGACACCAGCTGCGCCAGGGGCTCGTACGAGCCACCCTTGTCCTTCCCTCCGGCGATCAACGTGATGCCGGAGTCGAAGCTTTCCAGCGACTTGACCACACTCCCCACGTTGGTGCCCTTGCTGTCCTCGTACCAGGCGACGCCGCCGATCTCGGCCACGAACTCCATGCGGTGCGGCAGGCCTTTGAAGGCCTTGACCGCGGCATAGGCGCAGTCGCCGTCGCAGCGCATCAGCAGGGTTGCGGCCAGGCTGGCCATGATGTTGTCGAGGTTGTGCACCCCCTTGAGGAGGAAACCCTCGGTCCCGAAGGAGAGCACCTTGCCGTTGTGGGAGAAGGTGATGAATCCGTCACGGCAGCTGATGCCCTCTTCCAGCTCGCGCAGGCGGCTCATCGGGAAGACCTTGGCCTTGATCTTCTCCTTTTCGGCGCAGGCTGCGACCAGCGGGTCGTCTATGTTGAGGACTGCGTAGTCGTCGGCGGTCTGGTTCTCGAAGATGCGCAGCTTGGCGTCGATGTACTCCTGGAAGCTGTGGTAGCGGTCGAGGTGGTCCTCGGTCAGGTTAAGGAGCACCGCCACGTGCGGCCGGAAGCTTTCCACCCCTTCGAGCTGGAAGGAGGAGAGCTCGACCACCACCCGGTCGACCTCCTCGCCGCTGATGGCCAGCTCGATCAGGGGGTTGCCGATGTTGCCGCCGACGAAGGTGTTGTACCCGCAGGCGCCGAAGATCTCGCCGGTCAGGGTGGTAGTGGTGGTCTTGCCGTTGGTGCCGGTGATGGCGACCATGGGGGCCTTGATGAACCAGGAGGCAAGCTCGACCTCGCTCACCACGCGCCGCTTCTGCGAGCGGGCCATTTCCAGCGGCTTGATGTCCATGGGGACGCCGGGGCTCACCACGATCAGGTCCGCCATCAGGAAGGAGAAGGGGACGTGACGCCCGAGTTCGAAATCGATCTCCAGGTCGGAGAGCTCTGCCAGGGTATCGGCCAGGGCCTCCTCATCGCGCATGTCGGTGACGGTGACCTGGGCGCCGGCGTTGACCAGGAAGCGTGCCACGGCGACCCCGGTGCGGGCCAGACCTACCACCAATATTTTCTTACCTGCTAATTCCATTGTTACCTTTCCTGATTCCGATTCCCTTTCGCGTCCTCCCCCTCCAGCGGGGAGGGTGGAGTGCGAAGGAGAGGGGGCTGTATCCAACTCAGGCAGTCTGGGTTGAAAAAAACGGCACCCATACTACCTGAAAAAAAACCTGCCCGGGGTGAGAAATCGCTAAGAGTGCGAACTTTTTTCCGTCTTCCCCGTCAGCGCATCTTCAGCGTGGAGATGGCCACCAGCGCCAGGATGATGGTGATGATCCAGAACCTGACGATGATCTTCGGCTCCGCCACGCCCTTCAGCTCGAAGTGGTGATGGATCGGCGCCATCCTGAAAATCCGCTTGCCGCGATACTTGTAGGAGCCGACCTGGAATATGACCGAGAGCGCCTCCACCACGAAGACCCCGCCCACGATCACCAGGAGTATCTCCTGCTTGGTAAGGACCGCCAAGGTCCCGAGCCCGCCGCCCAGGGAGAGTGAGCCGACATCGCCCATGAAGACCTCTGCCGGATAGGAGTTGTACCAGAGAAAGCCGAGGCCGGCGCCGACCAGTGCCCCGCAAAGGACGGCGAGCTCGCCGGCTCCGGGAACGTACGGGATCTGCAGGTAGGCGGAGAGTTTCGCATTGCCCGCGATATAGCAGAAGAGCATGTAGGTCGCGGCGTTGATCGCGACCGGACCGATGGCCAGGCCGTCCAGGCCGTCGGTGAGGTTGACGGCGTTGCTGGCGCCTACGATGACCAGGGTCACGAACGGGATGAAGAGGAGTCCCATCTCCGGATGCACCCGCTTGAAGAACGGGAGGAAGAGCTCGGTCGAGAAGCCGGGGAGGTTGTAGAGGAAGATCCCGACGCCACCGGCGAGCAGCACCTGCCAGAACATCTTCTGGCGCGGCGAGAGCCCCTTCGGGTTCTTCTCCACCACCTTCTTGTAATCGTCGGCAAAGCCCAGCAGGCCGTAGCCGACGATAATGAAGAGCGTCAGCCAGATGAAGACGTTCTTCAGGTCGGCCCAGAGCAGCGTCGGGAGCACGATGCAGACCAGGATCAGCACCCCGCCCATGGTCGGCGTTCCCTGCTTCTTCAGGTGGGACTCCGGGCCGTCGGTGCGGATCACCTGGCGGGCCTGGAGCTTCTCCAGCCTCCGGATCACCCACGGCCCGACGATGAAGGAAAGGACCAGCGCCGTGATCATCGCATAGATGGTCCTGAAGGTCAGGTATTTGAATACGTTGAAGAGCTTGTAGCTCGAGGCGAGAGGAAAGAGGAAATGGTACAGCATCAGTTATGTCCCCCCTTCACCAGGGTCGGAAGCGCTGCCCGCACCGCCTGGGCCACCCGCTCCATTCTCATGCCGCGCGACCCCTTGAAGAGGACGCAGTCGCCGGGCTTGAGCCAGCTCAGCAGTTCGCGCGAGATCTCCTCGTGATCGCTGGCCACCAGCAGATCTTCCGCGGAAAGCCCGCCCTCGGCCGCCCCTTTGGCGACCTCATTAGCCATATCTCCCAGGACGTAGAGGCGTTCTATGCATCCCGCCGCCAGCCGGCCCAGTTCACGGTGGGCCTCCTCGGTCCCCGCCCCCAGTTCCAGCATGTCGCCCAGGACCGCGACCCCCCGCCCGTCCCGGCAGAGTTCCTTCAGGGTGCTGAGCGCCGCCGCCATCGATGCCGGGTTGGCGTTATAGCTATCGTCAATCAGGATCACACCCCCCACCTCTTCCAGCTGGAAGCGCTTGTCATAAGGCCTGAATTCCTCGAGCCCCTGGCGGATCACCTCGCCGGGAACACCCATCGCGTGCGCGGCCGCGGCCGCCGCCAGGGCGTTGTAGATGTTGTGCCGGCCAAAGGCATGAAGGTGTATCGGCTGCTCCTCGTGGGGCAAGCGCAGCACGAAGCTCTCTCCCGTCTTCCCCAGGCTCTTGATCGAGGCGCTGCTCACCTCGGCACCGCGGAGCCCGAAGGTGAGGCGAGTGACGTTGAGGCGGGTGGGGCATCTGGCGATCAGAGGGTCGTCGACGTTGTACACCGCGTAGCTCCCCTGCTTGAGGCGCAGGAAGAGCTCCCCCTTGGCCTTGGCCACCCCTTCCACGCTCCCCAGGGTCTCGAGATGGGCCGGGAAGGCGTTGGTGATGATGCCGACGTCGGGGTCGGCAATCTCTGCCAACCGGTCGATTTCGCCGAAGGCGCTCATGCCGAGTTCCACCACGGCCCACCTCTCGCGTCCGGTCAACCTCAGCAAGGTCAGCGGAAGGCCGATCAGGTTGTTGAGGTTCCCCTCCGTCTTCAGGCCCGGTCCGGTCTGGGTCAGGATGCCGGCCAGCATCTCCTTGGTGGTGGTCTTGCCGTTACTGCCGGTCACCGCCACCACCTTGATCTGGAAACGGTGACGGTGCCACCGGGCAAGATCGCCCAGCGCCTTCAGTGTGTCCGGGACCACTACCGCCGATGTCCCGGCCGGAAGTTCATGGGCCCCGGCCCAGTTGCTATCGACCACGAAGAGAGCTACACCCTTCTGCGCGGCGGCGGCAACGAAATCATGGCCATCGAAGCGGTCCCCCCTGAGGGCTACGAAAAGCTGGCCTGGGGCGACCTGCCGTGAGTCGGTGGAAACGCCGGCGGCATGAGCCCCCGGGTCTCCCGACATCGTGCCGCCGGTCGCCTCGGCTATCTCCTTCAGGGTGAACATCGCGATTTGTCCTCTATTGACTCTTGGCGCCTGCGGCGCCGAACCCTTACTCAAACTCTCACCTGCCGTGTGGTCTATTTCTCAACTACTGGACGAATATTTTCTCTCCCCTTTGTAAAAGGGGGCGGGGGGATTTCTTGCGCCCGTTCCAGATACCGCTTTCCAAAGGGGGCGTCTTGTCCTTAGCCCCTCAACTTGAGCGCTTCGGCCGCCTCTTCCCGGTCGTCGAAGTGGTGCTTCTCGGTCCCCACGATCTGGTAATCCTCGTGCCCCTTTCCTGCCAGAAGCACGATATCGCCGGGCCCGGCGGCCTTGATCGCCACCCGGACCGCGTCGTGCCTCGATTCGATGGCGGCGTATCCCTTCTCGCTGAAGCCTTCTGCCAGTTCCTCCGCGCTGTACTCCCGCAGATTGAGCGGAAGGACCCCGGCCCGGACGTCCTCCAGTATGGCGAAGGGGTCCTCGGTGCGGGGGTTGTCGGAGGTGATGATGGCGAGGTCGCTGTAACGTGCGGCGATCTCCCCCATAACCGGTCGCTTGCCCTTGTCGCGGTCGCCGCCGCAGCCGAAGATGGTGATGATCCGGTTGGTCTTCAGCTCCGAGACCGTGGCCAGCACGTTCTCGAGAGCGTCTCCGGTGTGGGCGTAATCGACCAGCACCGTGATCCCCTTGTCGTTCGCCACCCGCTCCAGCCGCCCCGGGACCTTCTTGTGCCCCTCGATCCCTTCCCTGATGGCCGAATCCGGCAGGCCCAGGGCCAGCCCGGTACCGACCGCTGCCAGGATGTTGTAGAGATTGAAGCGCCCCAGGAGATCCGACGAGAGCGAGAGCTCGCCCCGCGGAGTATTGAGACGGCAGCAGATCCCGTGCACCGAGAACTCGACCTCGGCCACCTTCAGGTCCGCCTCCCCCTCCACCGCGTAGGTCAGGACCGGTGCGGCCGCGCCCTCCGCGATCCTCTTGCCGTAGGCGTCGTCGACATTGACCACCGCGTGCCGGGTCGGCTTGACCGCGTCGGGAGCGAGGAGCTCGGTGAAGAGCCTCATCTTGCTGCCGAAGTACGACTCCATGTCGTGGTGGTAGTCGAGATGATCGCGGGTCAGGTTGGTGAAGACCGAGACATCGAAGATGCAGCCGTCAGCCCGGTGCTGCTCGAGGCTGTGCGAGGATACCTCCATCACCACGCCGCGCGCCCCCAGGTCGACCAGTTCCCGCAGCGTCCGCTGCAGGTCCACGGACTCGGGGGTGGTGTTCGGGGCGGGAATCTCGGTCTCGCCGAAGCGGTAGCTGATGGTTCCCAGCACCGCGCTGGGGATGCCTGCCCGCTCGAGGATCCCCTCGATCAGGTAGGTGGTGGTGGTCTTCCCGTTGGTTCCGGTGATCCCTATGGTGGGGATGCCCGCGGTCGGGTCGCCGTAGAAGCGGGCGGCCAAAAGCGACATGGCGAGCCTGGCATCGGGGACCTCGACCAGGGTGACCCCCGCAACGGCGCAAGGGCGGTCCGCAACGACGGCGACCGCCCCACCCTTTACCGCGGCGTCCACAAAGACGGCGCCGTCGACCTTTACTCCCCGCAGCGCGAAAAAGAGCCCACCGGGCTTCACCTGCCGCGAATCGTAATAGAGTCCCTCTATCTCGAGATCGCTGTCGCCGGTGACCCGGGCCCCTTCAAGGCACCCCAGAAGTTCCGCGAGTTTCATGATTCCCCCATCGCACTCATGCCGCAGGCACGAACCTGACCCAGACCTCTTCCTGGGTATTGATCGGGCTCCCCGGCGCCGGGTGCTGCTCTACCGCCCTCCCGCTTCCCTGCAATTTGACATTGAGGCCGCGCTTCTCCATGATCCGCAGCACCTGCCGCATGCTCATCCCCCGGAAATTCGGCATCGCCCCGGCATCGCTTCCCTCGACGATGCCCCCCTCGGCGGCCTGCGGCTCCGGCTTCGGTGCGGCCTTCGCCTCCACCGGCTCCGGTCTCTTCTTCGTGCTCTTCCCGGGCGGCACCTTCAGGTAACAAAGGGCCTGCTGGGCGATGGCGCTGAAGGCCGGGGCCGCCACCACCCCGCCGTAGGGGCTGGTCGTCGGTTCGTCAACCACGACCAGGATGGTGAGCCTGGGCTTCTCCAGCGGCACGAAGCCTACGAAGGACGCGGTGCGCTTGCGGGCGGAGTAGCCGCGGGTGGCGGCATCGACCTTCTGGGCGGTGCCGGTCTTCCCCGCCACGCGGTAGCCGTCGACCGCCGCGCTCGTTCCGGTTCCACCCTCGTCTACAACACCTTCCAGCATCTGCGCCACGGTTTTGGCCGTCTGCTCGGAGATCACCCGTTTCCTGACCTGCGGCCCGAACTGCTTCAGCACGTCTCCGTCATCATCGGTGATCCGCTCCACCAGGTACGGCTTCATCAGGTTCCCGCCGTTGGCCACCGCCGAGACCGCGGTGGTGATCTGCAGCGCCGTCGCGGTCACCCCCTGCCCGAAGGAGATGGTGGCCAGGTCGATGGGGTACCACTTCGATTGCGGCCGGAGCATCCCTCCCGCCTCTCCCGGCAGATCGACATCGCTCTTCTCGCCGAAGCCGAAACCGGTCAGCGCCGCGTACAGCCTCTCGGAACCGAGCCGGGTCCCTATCTTGGCGGCCCCGATGTTGCTCGAGTACTTCAGTATCTGCGGTACGCTCAGGGACGCGTACGGGTGCGTATCGTGTATGGTCCTGCCGGAGTAGCTGTAGCTGCCGTTCTCGCAGTTGAAGAAGTCTCCGGCCCGGATCACATGGCTGTCGAGTGCCGAGGCCACCAGGAATATCTTGAAAGTGGACCCCGGCTCGAAGCTGTCGGAGATGGCGCGGTTTCTCAGGTCTCCTGGCCCGTACTTGAAGTAGCTGTTCGGGTTGAAGGTCGGGTAGTTGGCCATGGCCAGCACCCGCCCGGTATCCGGCTCCATCACGATGGCGATGCCCGCCTTGGCCCCGTTCTTCTCGACCGCCTTGGCCAGTTCCTTCTCGGTGATGTACTGGATGTTCTTGTCCAGGGTGAGCACGACGTTGCTCCCCTTGGATCCGGCCTTCCCCTCGCTCCCCTTCTTCAGGTCGATGTCGCGCCCGAGGGCGTCTCGCTCCGTGACCAGGAACCCGGTGTTTCCGAGGATCACCGGGTCGTACTTCTTTTCCACCCCCTCGAGCCCGCCGGGATCGACACCGGTAAAGCCTACCACATGAGCGGCTACCTCGGAGTTGGGATAGAATCGTTTGCTCTCCTTGACGAAGCCGATACCATCCAGCTCCAGGTCCCGGACCTTCCTGGCCTGCTCGGGAGGCATCCTGCGGGCCAGCCAGACGAAGTTGCGGCTGGCCTTGAGCTTGGCCGCCAGCTCCGGTTCGCTGTAACCGAGCAGCGGGGCCAGCTTCGCCGCAGCCTCGGGAATGCTCTCCAGGTTGCGGGTCTCGGCGTAGCAGGAGTCCATCTCGATGGATACGGCCAGCGGCGCGTTGTTGCGGTCGTAGATCGCCCCCCTCCCCGGGGTGAGCGGCACGATCCTTTGATGCTGCTTTTCAGCCAGCTTGACCAGCCGGTCCTTCTGGAACACCTGCAGGTACAGGGCCCGCCCGGCGGTCAGCACGAATACGATGACGAACAGCAGGGCCACAAAGCGCATCCGCACCCTGGCCCATTTCTCCCGGCTTTCAATCACTTGATAACAACCACCTGCTGGTCCGTCGGAAGCGCCATTCCGAGTTCACCCTTGGCGACCGCCTCGATCCTGGCGGGTGTCTTGAGTGAGGCGACCTCAACCCTCAGCCGCTTGTTCTCCTGCTGCTCTTCCTTCACCTGCCGGGCGGCCTCCGATATCCTCAGGTTCAGGTCGACGACCTCAACCCGCGACCAGACGTGAAAAACCGAGACCAGCGTCAGGAGCACCATGACTCCCGTCAGATACGGAAAGCTGACCAAGTTTTCGCGAGCAACTGCGCCGACTCCAGCCGGTGCGGCAACCTTGCCGTAAGCAACCTTGCTCTGTGCCATGATGAAACCCCTCTAGATTATCTTTTCCACTACCCGAAGCTTCGCGCTGCGGGCCCGCGGGTTGCCCGCCACTTCTTCTTCCTTCGCGCGCAGCGGCTTCCCGGTAACCACCTTGCACTGCGGGACCTTTCCGCAGACGCAGATGGGCAAATTTTTGGGACAGCTGCAGCCGGTGGCGGCCGCGCGGAAGCTCTCCTTGACGATCCGGTCCTCCAGGGAGTGGAAGGAGATCACCGCACCACGCCCCCCCTTGCGCAGCAGCTTGAGCAGGTCGGCGAGCCCGTCCTCCAGGCTCTTCAGCTCCTCGTTCACCGCGATCCGCAGGGCCTGGAAGGTCCTGGTTGCCGGGTGCAGGCGCTCCTCCCATTTCGCCTTGGGGATGGCGCCCTTCACGATATCGACCAGTTCCAGCGTGGTCTCGATGGCGCGCTCTTCCCTGGCCTTGACGATGAAGGAGGCGACCCTCTTGGCCCAGCGCTCCTCTCCGTACTCCGAGATGATCCTGAAGAGCTCGGCCTCGGGCAGCTCATTGACCAGGTCGGCCGCGCTCGGGCCGCTGCTCCTGTCCATGCGCATGTCCAGGGGCGCGTCGTTCATGAAGCTGAAGCCCCGCTCCTCCCGGTCCAGCTGGTGAGAGGAGACGCCCAGGTCGAGGATGAAGCCGTCGATCTCTTTGACGCCGATCTCCGAGAGGGTCTCGGCGATGCGGGCGAAGTTCCTCTGGAAGAGCCTGGCGCGATCGCCAAAGGAGGCGAGCCTCTGACCTGCGGCCGCTATCGCTTCGGCATCCCGATCGAAGCCGATCAGCACCCCGTCGGGTGCGCTGGCGGTAAGGATGAGCCCGGCATGCCCCGCGCCCCCCAGGGTGCCGTCGACGTAGATCCCGCCCGGGCGGGGCGAGAGCGCCTCCAGCACCTCGCCGGGCATGACCGATATGTGGTGGAAGTCCTCCATCTAGAGCCCCAGCCCGGCAAGGGCGGCCGAGTCGACGGGGAAGTTCTGCTCGTCCTGCTCGCAGACCTTGGCCCAGACGGCCTGGCTGTATATGTCGACCTTGTTCTGCATGCCCACGAAATGGATTTCGCGCTCCAGCTGGGCGGTCTTCCTCAGGTCGCTCGGCACCAGCACGCGGCCGAGCTTGTCGGCGGTGCATTCCACGGCCGGAACCAGTATGGTGCGCTTGACGGCGGCCAGCTCGGCGATGCTGAGCCCCAGGCCGCTGCCGTCCTTGAGTCTTTCTTCGAGGGCGAGGAAATCGTTGTAGGGGTAGATGGCCAGGCCGTAGCAGACCTGGCCGCCGGCGAGGCGGACGGGACTCGACTTGGTGAGGAAAAAGCGCTCGTCGCCATAGGAGTCGAGCAGAACCTCGCGAAATTTCGCGGGAATACTGGTGCGCCCCTTGGCGTCGATCGTCGTATCGAACTTTCCTCTGAACATCTTTTCTCCGGCACCGATTGCCACTTTATACCACTTTATACCACTTTCCGCTGGAACTATACGGGAGGGCAAGAGTGATGTCAAGGCAAAATTATCCGCAGAAAGGGAATTTTTTGGAGATTTTCCAAGGGTTTAACGAGCGTTACCAGGGGAGCGGCAGGCAGTGGTAAATAGGACAGTTATTTCGGGATGTTAAAAACGTCAAATCGGGAAAAGCCTTGCAGCGGGGAAAGTGGAGGTTGGGACGGGAAGGAAGATTCTGCATGGGCAACTTTGCGGTTTGCTACCCCTCTCTCACCCCTCAGGGGCAGGGGTGAGGGAGGGCGCAAAAAGGTTTGTGGCACCCCGTAGCTAGGCTCCCGGTGTCACTACTTCTTTCGGTCGAAGAGGGAGACGACATTCCCCCCCTTCTTGGAACCGCCCTTGCTGACCGGCGCCAGCGGCTTGGTCGGGGGCTCGGGTGAAACGACCTTCTCCAGCATGATCGGCGTCTCCCCCATGGTGAAGGGGGCGCCGTTGACCTGGCTTTCGTCCAGGATCCAGGTGTAGATCTGCAGCGGAACGGTGAGCACCAGCAGCTTCACTTTCCACCATCCGGGCTTCACGTCGGGAGTGATGTCCTCGATCCTGGCGTAGAAGGCGGGCTTATTATCGATATGTGCAAGCACGAGGTCGTGAATGGTGGCCATCTACTTCGTCCTCCGAGTGGTATTGATCATATATGTCAAGGCGTGCCCTTCAAAAGGGCGCCGTCAATCGCCCTGTCGCGGAAGATCGAGCGCAGCTCCGCGTAGTTGAGCCTCAGTTCCCGCTCCAGCCGGTAGAAGCGCGAGACCTCGTCCGGCGAGAGGCGGTCCTCGATCACCTCGCAGTTGAAGGTGATGCAGTTGAACGGCCGGTGCCCCGGCGGCATCAGGCACCCCGCCTCGCCCAGGTAGGGACAGAGGCCGTTATCGAAAAGAGGCGTGAAGAGCGGCTTTCCGGCCACCAGGTAGGCCAGCAGATCGACCGGGGTGAAGTGGTACTTACCCTTGACGCAGCAGGCCCCGCCACAGGAGGCGCAATGCGTGGAAGCATCCACCCTCGCCGCCAGCTCCTGCATGGCTTCCTTGCGCGCCATCAGCGACGAGCAGAGAGCCCGCACCTTTTCGCGCGCGGATTCGTCAACAAGCTCATAAGCCCGCGTAACGCGCCGGACCTCGTCATGCCACTGCTTTTCAAGGCTCATCGAAGCCCATAACCTCATCCCGCCGCGGCACAAAAAAAGCCATACAGGCATCAACAGCGGCCTGCATGGCAAGACATCCTGCCAGCGCAGCGGCGACTCTTTTCAATCTCTGAAGATGTACGGAGGGGGAACCCGGCAGCACCGTCCCTGCATTGTTTGAACTCCCCCTCGCTGAAGGGGGCCGCGGATTCGTACTTCTCCCGTCTTCCCTCCCCGATTACCGGAAGGGAGGACAGGAGGAGACGGGGTAAAAAATTGGCCGAAGCAGCCCGTAAGCCGGGTTCTGTTCCCGCAGCCGGTTACCCGGATGCGGGCGATGGTCATTCATCTAGGAGCGCCGTTGCCGGCGGCCTCAAGCAACCAACCCGGAAGCACGGACGGGCCGTCCTTAACGCTTCCCTATTTGGTCTTGCTCCTGGTGGGGTTTACCTGGCATCCGGCGTCACCGCCGGACCCGGTGAGCTCTTACCTCACCCTTTCACCCTTACCTGCCTTCGCTAAAGCTTCGGCAGGCGAGCCTGTTTCGACTATAGCTTTGGCGGGCGGACTTCTCTCTGTGGCACTTTCCCTGGGGTCACCCCCGCTGGACGTTATCCAGCACCATGCCCTGTGGAGCCCGGACTTTCCTCCCCCCGTGAGGGCGGCGGCCATCTGGTCTGCTTCGACCAAAACCTTCATATCCCCTCCCGCCCGCGCGCCGTAGCGCTTCAGGGCGCAGGCCCGTCGAGGGGGGGGATCGATCTCTAGCCTTCGATCTCCTGGCGCATGATCAGGATGCGCTGGCAGTGCGGGCAGGTGATCACGTCGTCGGCGCGGAAGAGGGTGTTGTAGAGCTGCGGCGGCAGGTGCATGTTGCACCCCATGCAGTTCCCTTCCCTGGCCTCGACGACGGCCACGCCCCTTCTCTGGTCGCGCAGCTTGCTGTAGCGCTTCATCACCGAGGCGGAGAGGACCTTCACGGTCTCCTCACGGGTGGCAACGTCCGCCGCGATACCGGATTCCAGCGCATCGACCTTACCCTGCAGCTCGGCCTGCTGGGTTGCCACGTTCTCCTCGAGCTCGTGGAGATCGGACTCTTTCTTGGCGATATCGGCGTTGATCTCCTCGATCGAGTTGATCTTCTGCAGGATCTGATCCTCCAGCTCGGCGATCATCTTCTTCGCGGTGGAGATTTCCTTGGAAACCGCCTGATATTCCTTCTGGGTCTTGATCTCCTTGAGATGAGACTCGGAACGGGCGATATTCTCGCTCTCGGTGGCGAGGTTCGCATCAAGGGCGGCCTTTTCCTCGCCGAGGGCCTCGACTTCTTCGCGGCGTGTGGCAATCTTCTCCCGCGCCTCGACCAGCTTGGCTTCCAGGGCCTGCGATGCATCCAGCAGCTGCCCTTTCTCGTTGTCCAGACCGTCAATCCTCAGGTCGATCTCCTGCAACTCGTATAACGACTTCAGCTTGTTACGCAAAATCTGCCTCCCCAAACGACTCTTAGTATGAAAATAAGAGCGGCCTTACATGAAGCTGAAAGGATCCCGCTCTCCCTGGTACTCGATAACTTCTGTTTCCAGCCTCTTTGCTTCCAGTGCACCTTTCAGGGCGGCGGAAAGCCCCCTGACCATCGGGACTTCGGTAGCGAAGTGCCCTGCATCGACAATGGCCAGGCCGAGCGACTCGGCCTCCCGCGCTTCATGATACTTCACGTCTCCAGTCACCAGCAGATCCGCCCCCTTACGTACCGCTTCATGAAGGAGCGAGGCTCCGCTGCCGCCGCAAATAGCTATTTTCTTCACCCGCCGTCCCGGCTCACCGACCAGTCGCACCCCGGCCGCGCCGAGGGCTCCTTTCACGACCTGAGCGTACTCTCCCGCAGTGGTCGGCTCCGGGAGCACACCCAGCCTTCCAAGCCCGCGGGACTCGCCACGGTTGAGGACGGGGTAGATGTCGAAGGCCGGCTCCTCGTAAGGGTGGGCGTTTTTCAACGCCGCCACGGCCGGAGTCAGCCGCTCCTTCGGGAGGAGGAACTCCAGACGGCTCTCTTTCTCCTGGTGCAGCACCCCGACCGTCCCGACGAAGGGCCGGGCTCCCTCCAGCGCCCTGAACCTTCCCACTCCGTCTCCCTGGAAGGAGCAATCCCGGTAGTTCCCCATGGGGGCCATCCAGGGCGAAAGCGCGTCGAGCAGCTTCTCCTCGTATCCGTGCGGGACAAAAGTCGCCATCTTCAGGAACTCATCAGACCCGGTGACCCTGAGGGGTACGGTTTCCTGAAGGCCGAGAAGCTCCGCCAGCAGGTCGTTCACTCCACCTTGGGCAATATCGTAGTTGGTGTGCAGCGAGATGATGGAGAGGTCGTTCTTGATGGCGATTATGGCCAGGCGGCCGGTTTCGTCGGTGGTGGAGATCTTTTTCAGCGGGGTGAAGATGAAGGGGTGGTGTGTGACCAGCAGCTGGCACTGTCTCTGGATCGCGGCCTCGACGGCGGGTGCGCCCGGGTCGAGGGCCACCATGATCCGCGAGACCTGGCGAACGGGGTCGCCGAGCTGCAGCCCCACATTGTCCCAGGATTCGGCAAAGCCCGAAGGAGCAATTTTGTTAGTAATTCCGAGTATATCTGAAACTCTTGGAGTTATCATCGCGCACAAAAGAAAAAGAGTGCAACCGCTTGGTGTGCACTCTTTCTCTCCACTTTACGTGTATTCTTTCGTCTGACCAGGTGCTTTAAGGGCATCCCCACATCATCCTAATTGTTGAGGGTGGTGGGCCCACCAGGACTCGAACCTGGGACCGACCGGTTATGAGCCGGTAGCTCTAACCAACTGAGCTATAGGCCCGAAAAGCGAAATTTAACTATAGGTTAAAAGGCACATGCTGTCAAGGGACAATTTTAATGACAAGCCGGGAGCCGGTCATCACATGATTATCCCGCACTCCGGGCAATTCCGCACCCTCGCCCCGTGTCATGGGCTCTCAATACATCTCGTACTTGAGGAGTCTGCACTCGATGGGGCCGTTGTACAGCACGATCCTCCTCGCCGCCTTCAGCCCCACCGACTTGGCCAGCTGCAGGTTGCCGGTGAAGAGATAGGCGGTGTACCCCTTGCAGCGCTGTTTGAGGACGTCGCCGACCTCCTTGTACAGCGGCTTCAGGGCCTCTTCCTCGCCAAGCCTCTTGCCGTACGGAGGATTGAGGACCATCACGCCCGGCCCGGGCGGCGGGATGAGCTCGCCCATGGCACCGCGCTCCAGCCTAATCAGCTCACCTACCCCGGCCCGCCGCGCGTTCTGGTGAGCCATGGCGATGGCGGAATGAGAGATGTCCGAACCGAGCACCGGGGCCGGAAGGGAGGAGAGCATCCCTCCGCGAGCCTCGGCCACCAGATGCTCCCACAGGCTGCGATCGAACCCGGGCCAGCGTTGGAACCCGAAACCGTCACGCAAGAGCCCGGGCGGGATCTTCAGGGCCTTCAGCGCCGCCTCGATGGCGATGGTCCCGGTGCCGCACATGGGATCGACGAAGGGGACGCTGCCATCCCAGCCGGAAAGCTCGACCAGTGCCGCGGCCAGGTTCTCCTTGAGCGGGGCCTCGTGCCTGTCCAGCCGGTACCCCCGGCGGTCGAGCGGCATCCCGGAGGTATCGAGGCTTACGGTGCAGCGGTTCCTGAAGAGCCTCACGTTGACCCGCACATCGGGGTCCTTGGTGTCGACGTTGGGCCGGCTTCCGAAGCGGTCGCGCAGCACGTCGACGATGGCATCCTTGCTTTTCAGCGCCACGAAGCCTGAGTGGGTGAGGGCCGAGTCCCTGAGGTTGCAATCGACGGCCAGGGTCAGGGCCGGGGTCAGGTACTCGTGCCAGGCACCCGTCCGCACTCCCTGGTAGAGCTCTTCCGGGGTCTCACAGGCGAATTCCGCCACGGGCATCAGGACGCGGCTGGCGGTGCGCAGCCAGAGGTTGGCGCGGTAGGCGGCTTCCATGCCGCCGCTGAAACGAACCCCTCCGCCTTCGGCGGTGACGTCGGAAGCGCCCAGCGCCGACAGTTCGGCGGCCAGGACCTCTTCCACCCCCTTGGCGGTGGTCGCGAAGAAATGCTGCTGTGTCATTAAAAACTCCGGGATAGACAGAATGTTGATTATTGGGAGAGCCATCCCCGCCGCGACCGCGTGCGTACCGTTCGCGCCCGGAAGGGCGCTCCTACGGTCATGGGCCGGCCGGGAAGAGGGCCGGGGGAAGTTGAAGATGTGCCGACTGCTTCACTCATGAGAACTATACACTTTCCCGCCCCCCCGGGGCAATGTAAATGATGAGGCCCCGGCTGCCGCCACTCCTCGCTCAATCAGATTGACCCTCCCGACAATTACGGTGAAAAAGTTCTCACCGCGGCTTGCCATCAGGACCATTCATGATAAAAATTCCTTTGGTTATCACTCCAAGTAAGAGGGATCAGGCATGAACATTCATGAGTATCAGGCCAAGGAAATTCTCTCCGTCTACTCCATTCCCGTACCGCGCGGCAGAGTGGCGCTCACCTCGGACCAGGTCGAGCGCGCGGCCAAGGAGTTGGGGGGGCACTGCGTGGTGAAGGCGCAGATCTATGCCGGCGGCAGGGGAAAGGGGGGAGGCGTCAAGGTGGTCCACCACCCCGAACAGGCCCAGGAACTCGGAAAGGAGCTCTTCGGGAAGAGGCTGGTGACGCCGCAGACCGGGCCGGAGGGGCTCAAGGTGCGCAGGATCCTGGTGGAGGAGGCCGTGGAGATCGCGCGGGAATTCTACCTCTCCATCACCCTCGATCGCGGCACCTCGCGCTACTGCCTGATCGCCAGCGCCGAAGGGGGGGTGGAGATCGAGGAGGTGGCGCGCCGCAGTCCCGAAAAGATCCACATGTTCAACATCGACCCGGCCACCGGGCTGCGTCCTTACCAGGCCAGAAAACTGGCCCTGAAGCTCGGGCTAACCGGGAGCATCTGCGAGGACTGCGTGGTCCTCATGCTGAACCTGTACCGGCTCTGCCTGGAGAAGGACTGCTTCCTGGTGGAGATCAACCCCCTGGTCGTCACCAGGGCCGGCTGGCTCCTCGCCATGGACGCGAAGATCAGCTTCGATGACAACGCTGTCTTCCGGCACCACGAGTATCCCGACATGATGGACTACTCGCAGCTCGACACGCTGGAGATCAACGCCGGGAAGTACGACCTCTCCTATATCAAGCTCCACGGCAACATCGGCTGCATGGTGAACGGCGCAGGTCTCGCCATGGCGACCCTGGACGTTCTGAAGGAGTACGGCGGCGAGCCGGCGAACTTCCTCGATGTCGGCGGCGGTGCGACACGGGAGAAGGTGGCGGAAGCCTTCAAGATCATCCTGGAGGACAGCGACGCCAAAGGGGTCTTCGTCAACATCTTCGGCGGGATCATGCGCTGCGATGTCATCGCGCAGGGGATCATCGAGGCGGCGGGTGAAATGAACTGCACCCTCCCGATCGTGGTGCGGATGGACGGCAGTCAGGTCGAGGAGGGCAAAAGGCTCCTGGCCGAGTCCGGCCTCAACGTCGAGTCCGCCGACAACCTCGGCGACGGCGCCTCAAGGATCGTCTCCATGGTCAAAGGGTAGCGGGGGAAAAGATGGCGATACTGATCAATAACGATTCGCGGGTGGTGGTGCAAGGGATCACCGGGAGGAGCGGGCTCTTCCATACGCAGATGTGCCGGGATTACGGCACCAAGATTGTGGCCGGAGTCACTCCCGGCAAAGGCGGGATCCACATCGAAGGGATTCCGGTCTTCAATACCGTGGAGGAGGCGGTGCGCTACACCAGCGCCAACGTCTCCATGATCTTCGTCCCGCCTCCGGGAGCCGCCGATGCCATCCTCGAGGCCTGCGACGCCGGGCTGCAACTCGCCGTCTGCATCACCGAAGGGATCCCGGTGAGAGACATGGTGCTGGCCCGCCACGTACAGGAGAGCAGTTCCACAAGGCTGGTAGGGCCGAACTGTCCGGGTGTGATCACCCCGGGGCAATGCAAGGTCGGCATCATGCCCGGCTACATCCACAAGGCCGGCCGCATCGGAGTGGTCTCGCGCAGCGGCACCCTCACCTACGAGGCGGTCAAGCAGATCAGCGACGCGGGGCTGGGCCAGTCGACCTGTGTCGGCATCGGCGGCGACCCCATTATCGGCATGAAGTTCATCGACGTGCTGCGGCTTTTCAACGAGGACCCCGATACCGACGGCGTCTTCATGATAGGCGAGATCGGCGGCGGCGCCGAGGAGGAAGCGGCCTACTGGATCAAGGAGCACATGAAGAAGCCGGTGGCTGCCTTCATCGCCGGGGTCACGGCCCCCCAGGGGAAACGGATGGGACATGCAGGCGCCATCATCACCGGGGGCAAGGGGCGGGCTGAGGACAAGATCAAGGCTCTTTCCGATGCGGGGGTCGCCGTATCGCCGAGCCCGACGAAGATGGGCTCTACCATGCTGGAGCTGATGAAGGGGGGGCCGCCCAGTATTTGAGAAGGGGAGCGGGACGGCTGAGAGCCGTGCGCGGCTGAGGTGAAGTCACCGCCCCCCCACCCCCCGTTAGGGGAGGGGGAGATGTCCACGGAGGGGAGATGGTATCGGGAAGGGTCACATAAAGAGCAGGAAGCCGTTGATGAACTCGACGATGCCGCAGGCGCCGACGATTACGCCCAGGACCCAGATGTACTTCTTCTTCAACAGGGCCGCCACCGAGGAGAACAGTATCGCTATCTGCAGGAAAATGACGGCCATGCCGAAGGCCTTCGAATGCAGCTGGGCCTCGTCCCTGATCGTCTCGAGCCTCTTCGCGTCGGCCTGGATCTTGGCCTTCTCGGCTTCGTACTTGGCGATCTTCGCGGAATAGCCATCTAGCTTGCGCCGGTATTCGTCGGCAAGCGCCGGCGGGATTGAATTACCGATAGTCTTTAACTGCATCTCCAGCTGGTCTTTCTGCATCTCATAGAGGTAGCCCTTGATGCTCTTTGACTGGAAGAAGGCCCATTGATCCGATGCCTGGGTCTGACTCAGGACGGAACGGGTCGAAAAGCCTCCTCCTTTGAATGTCGCCATCGTCGCGCAGACAGCAAGGATGATAGTTGTCAATGCAAGCCAGTTGAGCCATGGTTCTTTTTTTTCTTCAGCCATAGTTCCTCCCTACGTTTTATAGTCGGGCCATTATACACAAAACAACCAAACATCCTCCACCATTTTGGCGCCCATTGCAGAAGCTTTCGGCCATGATAAGGTATATAGCGTTTCTGACTGCGGGATAAACATGGAAGTCCCTGCTTTTCTATCCCCATGGAGAGTTGAATGGAAACCCTGCTCAGGGCATTAATAGTCGAAGATGCGACTGAGGACGCCCAGCTTATCATCAGGGAGCTGGAGAAGGGGGGCTATGACGTCCAGTTCCGGCGGGTGGACAGCGCGAAGGCGCTGCGGGACGCCCTGGACAACTCGACGTGGGACCTGGTGATCTGCGACTACGCCATGCCCGGCTTCGGCGGCCTCTCCGCGCTCGGGATCGTCAGGGGGAAGGGGCAGGACACGCCTTTCATCATGCTTTCAGGCAAGGTGGGCGAAGAGGCCGCAGCGGAAGCGATGCGTGCCGGGGCCGATGACTTCCTGCTGAAAGGGAACCTGTCGCGCCTGGTGCCGGCGGTGAAGAGGGAGCTGGCGGAGGCTGCCCTGCGCGCGGAGAACCGGCGCGCGGAGAAAGAGCTCCGGGACAAGCTGGACTTCATCCAGGTGCTGATCGACACCCTCCCCACCCCTATCTTCTACAACGATCCCAACGGCCTCTACCTCGGGTGCAACCGGGCCTTCGAGGAGCAGCTCGGGCTGAAGCGGGGCGAGATCATCAATAAGAGCATCTACGACATCCTGCCGCCGGACCTGGCCCAACTCTACTCCCGGGGAGAGGAGGAGCTGGACACCGGCTCTGGCCCTCATTCCTTCGAGGCCACCATCACCTGTGCGGGGGGCGAAAACCGCGACGTCATCTTCTACAGCGCCGTTTTCAACAACTCTGACAGCTCGGTAGGGGGCGTGGTCGGCGCCCTGCTCGACATCTCGGAAAGGAAGCGCTCGGAAAGCAGGCTGCGCTACCTGAGCACCCATGACATGCTGACCGGCATCTACAACCGGGCCTACTTCGACGAGGAGATGGACAGGCTGAAAAAAGGGAGGAAGTTCCCGGTCAGCATAGTGATGGCGGATGTGGACAGGCTGAAGGAAACGAACGACCAGCTAGGGCACGCTGCGGGAGATGAGCTCCTCAGGAAAACGGCAGAGGTCCTGAAGGGAGCCTTCCGCAGGGAGGATGTGGCCGCCCGCATCGGCGGTGACGAATTCGCCGCGCTCCTTCCCAACACCGACGAAGTGGCGCTCAAGGAAGCGATGGAGCGGCTCCAGCAGCACCTGATCCTGAGCAACCTGGAGCACGAAGGAAATCCGTTGAGCCTTTCCATCGGTGCCGCGACCGCCCACAGCGGAGAGGAGCTGATGGCGGCCTGGCGCATCGCCGACCAGCGGATGTACAGGCAAAAAAAAGGGCGCAGCGCCGGCAAATATGCCAATGCGCCGAGCCCCCAGCCCTCCTGGAAGATCACGGGACTTCCTGTACCTATCACGTGACACCACGTAGTTTAGCTATGAGCGGCCTTACGGACCGGTTCGCGCCTGGAAAGGCGCTCCTACAGACCATGCTGCCTTGATAGACCTGGACTTCCCCAGCCGATCCAATCTCAGCTGTGCCTCGACGAGTAGCCGGCGAAGCCTCGCATCAGGTGCTGCGCCTTCTCGTTCAGCGGGCTTGCCGGATACTCCTTGGCCAGCCTCGCCAGCATCGCCCTGCCCTGCGCTACCTCCCCCGCCTCGAGATAAGCCTTCCCAAGCAGGAACAAAGTCTCGTCGAGCTTCGGTGAGTTCCTGAAGCGAACCAGCGCCTCGTTCAGCCGCTTGATCGACGACTGGTACTTCCCGGTCCTGAGGTAGAAGTTCCCCACGTAGTTCTCATACTCCAGCTGCTTCAGGCGGCAGTCGGCCAGCTTCTCCCGCACCTCCGGAGCATACTGCGAATCCTGGTACTGATTCAGGAAGGACTCGAGGGTAACGACGGCGTTCTTGACCGGAGTCTGGTCTACGTCTATCCCGGTGATCTGGTGGTAATGGCTGAGTCCGGCGCGGTAGAGCGCGTAAGGGGCCTTCGGATTGGTGGGATGGAGCTTGCGGAAGTCTTCGTAGGCCGCGGCGGCCTCGATGTAGGACTTGTTGGCGTAATGGGCGTCGGCAATCTTCAGCTCGGCCTGCGTGGTCAGATCATTGGAGCTGTACGCCTCCTTGACCTTCTTGAAGTCGGCGATGGCTTCATCGTAGTTGCGTGAGGCGTAGGCGGCCTCGGCTTCCTTGAAGTAGGTCTCGGCGCTCTTCACCGGCGGCGGCGCGGAAGCGCAGGAGGCCAGCAGGGAAAAGGCGCAGCACACGGTGACGTATCGCAGGGCTCGCAAAGACATGACAGGACTCCTATTAGCGGAAACTTGACGCGGAGCTCATTGTATTGGAAAGTCCCTCTTTAGCAAAGGGGGATAATTCAGGCCTCTCCCCGGGGGAGAGAGTCAGGGTGAGGGGAGGCCGCCATCGCTGGTAGCCAACCCCTCACCCCAGACCTCTCACGGGGCGATGGGGAACGTCTTAGCCTCTGTTCAGACGCTTGCGCTTGTTGGGGTCGAGCTCCTTCTTCCTGAGCCTGATGGAGCTTGGGGTCACCTCGACGAGTTCGTCCTCGTCGATGAACTCAAGCGCCTGCTCGAGCGTCAGCAGACGCGGCGGTGTGAGCTTGATCGCATCGTCGGTGCCGGAGGCGCGCACGTTGGTGAGTTTCTTCCCTTTGCAGGGGTTCACCTCGAGGTCGTTGTCCTTGGCATGCTGACCGATGATCATGCCGCCGTAGACTTCGACGCCGGCGCCCAGGAAGAGGATGCCGCGCGGCTGGAGGGCGTCCAGCGAGTAAGCCGTGGTCTCGCCCTGCTCCATGGCGATCAGCACGCCGTTCTTCCTCCCCGGGATCTCGCCCTTGTAAGGCGCGTACTCGTGGAAGGTGTGCGTGATGACCGCGGTTCCCCTGCTCTCGGTGAGGAACTCGCCGCGCAGGCCGATCAGGCCGCGGGCGGGGACGATGAACTCGAGGCGGACGGTCTCGCCCATCGGCGTCATGGCAACCATCTCCCCCTTCCGCGGTCCCATCCGCTCGATGATGACCCCCTGATACTCGGAGAGGACGTCGACCACCAGGTATTCCATAGGCTCGTACTTCTTGCCGTCAACCTCCCGCATGATGACCTCGGGCTTGGAGACCGCCATCTCGAAACCTTCACGGCGCATGTTCTCGATCAGGATGGAGAGGTGCAGCTCGCCGCGTCCCGAGACCTGGAAGGTGTCCGCGGTGCCGGTATCCTCGACGCGCAGAGAGACGTTGGTCCTCAGCTCCCGGTCGAGGCGCTCGCGGATGTTTCTCGAGGTGACCAGCTTCCCCTCGCGCCCCGCGAACGGCGAGTTGTTGACGATGAAGTTCATGGAGAGGGTCGGCTCGTCGATGGCCACGTAGGGGAGCGCGATCGGAGTTTCAGCCGAAGCGAGCGTCTCGCCGATACCGACTTCGGTGAAACCGGCGATGGTGACGATGTCGCCGGTGAAGGCCTCGGCGATATCGACCTGCTTCAGGCCTTCGTACCCCAAAAGCTTGGTGACCCGGCCCTTGGAGATGCTGCCGTCACGCTTGATCAAGGCCACCGTCTCGCCGGCGGTTACCTTGCCGTTGAAGATCTTGCCGGTGGCGATGCGTCCGATGTAGTCGTTGTAGTCGATGTTGGTGACCAGGAGCTGGAAGGGCGCGTTGACGTCCCCTTCCGGCGGATGGACGTTGTCCTTGATCAGCTCGAAGAGCGGCTCCATGTTCTCGGAAGGCTGCTCCATCTCCCGCATCGCATAGCCCATCTTCGCGCTGGTGTAGCAGATGGCGAAATCGAGCTGCGCGTCGGAGGCCTGCAGTTCGCAGAAGAGGTCGAATACCATGTCGACCACCTCGGCGGGACGCGCCCCAGGGCGGTCCACCTTGTTGATGACGACGATCGGGCGAAGGCCCAGGTCGAGGGACTTCTTGAGGACGAAACGGGTCTGCGGCATGGGGCCGTCGAGGGCGTCCACCAGCAGCAGGACGGAGTCGACCATCTTCAGCACGCGCTCAACCTCGCCGCCGAAGTCGGCGTGGCCCGGGGTATCGACGATGTTGATCTTGTAGCCGCCGTGGTGGATGCTCAGGTTCTTGGCGAGGATGGTGATGCCGCGCTCTTTTTCCAGGTCGTTGGAGTCCATGACCCGTTCGGTAATGGCTTCGTTTTCCCGGAAGACGCCGGATTGTTTAAGCATAGCGTCGACGAGGGTGGTCTTGCCGTGGTCGACGTGGGCGATAATGGCTATGTTTCTGATCTTCTCCTGCATGTACTGGAGCTCCTTAGCTTTACACTTCCTAAAATGAAAAGACGAGCAGAGCGCCCGTCTTTAAAACAGCTCAATATGACATTTGTGGCCGGATTTTACAAGCTATTTTCTGATAACGCGCGGCCTTTTCCCCATCATCGCCATCTGCTTGGCCATGGCCTGCTTCTGAATGACCCCGATCGGCTCGAGGTGGAACTGCAGCCACATCTCGCCGTAGTTCTTCATCTTCAGCTTCTTCCCTTCCCGGCAAAGCTCCAGGTTCTGCCTGATGTTCTCGTCGCCGGGGAGCTTGGAGAGCCCCTTGGAGAGGGTCTCGCAGGCCTTCACGTTTTCGCCGATCTCGTTCAGGCAGTAGGCATAAAGACTCCAGAGGAGCGACTCCTTGGGCGAGGCGATGACCGCCTTGTCGAAGGTCTCCTTCATCTTGTCGATCTTGTTCCTCTTCATGTAGGTGACGGCGAGCATCCCCATGGTCACCCAGTTCTTGAAGAAGCCCTTCTCGAGGTACGGGAAGGCGGTCTTGAAATCCCGCCTGACGTAATAGACCATGCCGATGGCGGCGTTGATCTGGCTCTCCACGTAGATCTGCCACTTGGCGTACTTGAGCGCCTCCTTGAGGTCGCGGATCCCTTTGTCGAAGCGCTGGGCCTGGATGTCCTTCATGGCAGGCTCCATCATGTCCTGCAGCTTCTTGGTGACGATGCGCGCGATGATCAGGAAGCACCCGGCGAAGATCACCAGGGCGGCCAACAGGCCGGCCCACCAGTAGTGAAAGCCGGCGGGGATGGTGACCAGGAAAAAGGCGAGGAGCGCTGCGGCTCCGGAAATTATGAAATTGTACATCGTGGATATCCTCTCAAAGGGTCTAGTTGGAGTTTACTTACCCGGCCTGTCTCGCCTGGTACTTGGCGACGATGATCCGCTTGCCCGGCCTCAGCGCCACCCTCATCTTGAGGTTGTTCCAGGCAGAAAGAATCCGGGTGGTTACGTTGAAACGCTTGGCCAGCGAGAAGAGGGTGTCTCCCTTCTTCACGGTGTAGTACTTGACGACGTGCTGCGCCTGCGGCTCCGCCTTGGGCTCGACTTTCGCCCCCTTCGCCTGCTGCGGCTCCGCTTCCGCCGCAGCCACCTGAACCGGGATGGTCAGCACGCGCCCGCGCAGGGTCCGGGTCTTCTTCCCGAGATCGTTGACTTCGGCTATGGCGTGGGTTGTGGTGTTGAAGCGCCTGGCGATGGAGGCCAGGGTATCCTTCCGCTTGGCCCGGTACTGGACGTGCCGTACCCGCTCCGTGTAGCGCCCGCTTTCCGGGATCTTGGCGAACTCGGTCAGGAAGAGGCCGCTGGTGCCCTTGGGGATCTTCAGCTCGTACCCCGGATAGTCCGGCGGCGTCGAGAGACGGCGCAGTTCCGGGTTCAGTTCCCGGATGGTCTGGGTGCTGACCCCGCAGGACTTGGCCGCCACCTCGAGGTCGGTGCGGGAAGGGATCTTCACCACGTCGAATTCGATGGGGGGGAGGTAGGCGACGTCGGCGAAGCCGTACTTGCTCGGCTCCTTGGCGATGATCGCGGCAGCCAGCAGCTTGGGGACGTAGTCCTTGGTTTCGCGGGCGAGGTACTGGCCCTTGCTGAGCTCCCAGAAATCCCGGCTGTTGTACATGTTGATGGCGCGCAGGATCTTGTTCTCGCCGGCGTTGTAGCCGGCCGCGGCCAGGTACCAGTCCTTGTTGAACAGGCCGTAGAGCTCCTTGAGATATAGAGCGGCCGCCACCGTCGATTTCAGCGGGTCCCGCCTCTCGTCGATCCAGGAATCGATGCGCAGGGCGTAGCGCTTGCCGGTGGCGGACATGAACTGCCACGGCCCCACCGCGCTGGCCACGGAAAAGGCTCTCGGCAAGAAGCCGCTCTCGATCATGGCCAGGTAGACCAGGTCCTCGGGGAGCCCCTCCTTCTTGAGCACCGTCTTCATCATCGGGATGTAGCGCTCGCTCCTGGAGAGCCACTTGGCAAAGGAGTTATGGCCGGGGTTCTGAAAATAGCGGATGAAGTACTCGACTTTGCTGTTGAGGGTGAGCGGTATGTCCGACTCGGGGAGCTCTTCTTCCGGGAGCTGAAGATCCAACGTGTCGCCGGGGTCGTCGTCGGAGTCGTCATCGGAGAGCTCCGAGTGCGGCAACTCCAGCGCCTTGGTAAGCCCCGCCTCGGCGGTGGCGGAGGCCAGGAGCACCCTCCCCGTCCCTTGCTCGGCCTGTGCGTATTCGTGGTCGGCGCCGGAACCGCCCGGCAACTGGAAACCAAGTGCCGTGCAGGGGGCAAGGAGCGCGAGTATCAGGAGTATCGCCTTAGTCATTAATCCCCTTTTATGCTTTCTCCGCACAGGGGTGCGGGAGGTGCAGAATAGCGGAATTTGGCGCACTTGTCAATTTAAAGGGGTTTTGTCTGGTCCAGGCGGGGGAGTTGCGGGGTCTGCAGCCGGCGCTGCAGGTGCTGCCTCGGGACCGGCCGACTCTTCGCCCCGCGAGCCGCACCGAGGTCACGGGACGCCCGATCCGGAATGTAAAAGGCCCTTCTGCCAAGGATGACAGAGGGCCTTTTGATGAATCGAGCCCGCCGCAGTCGAGGGCGGAGGGACTCAGGGGAACGCCCGCCGTCTTTCCCCGGCGGGCTAACTAGGGCAACCCTCTTTGCAGTGGGTTACGGGGCGGATCATAAAGAAATTAGTCCACATTTCCTCGTTCTCCTTTTCCCTGGTGGATTTTATTTCCCTCGCTGTGTGGTTCCCGGAGGATGTCTCCAATATAATACCGCCCCTCTTCATTGTCAATGTGCGGCGATAATAAGAACGGTCAGGGCACTTTTTTTATTAGAGAAAGGAGCCAGCCGTCCTTGAGCTTCAGGGCACCGTGCGGGCAGAGTTCCCGGCAGCAGAAGCAGCGGATGCAGCGCTGGTAGTCGAAGCGAAGCCGGCCGCCCTGCACCCTGATTGCCTTGGGAGGACAAGCATTTACGCAGATGCCGCAGAGTTCGCACTGCTGCTGGATCGCCTCCGGCCGTGAGGTCAGCTGGTTGGTCAGCCTCGTTTTCAGCAAGCGCGGCAGCCCGAACTGGACGTCGGAGAGGTGGGGAAGTTTCAGGGGCCGGCACCGGGCTTCATTAGGAGAGAGCCCCCGACAGGCGATATCCTCCCTCCTCGAACCGGGGAGCCCGAGCTTCCTGGCGGCGTTCTCCACGTAGAGGAGCTTTTTGGGGATCGAGGCTATCTCGGCGGCGATGACATCGACGGCAACGGCATTTCCCCCCGCCAGCAGCAGCCCGACCTGGCAGGGGTCGCCGCTGCCGGGACCGTTTCCCTCCATGGCCACCACGGCATCGACGATGTTCAGATCGGGCCGGCGGAGCTGGTAGACCTCGAGCAGCATCCTGGCGAAGAGTTCCTTGTCCGCCCCCGCCTTCAGGTGCCAGGCCGCCTTCTGCGTCCCGACCACCGCCCCGAAGAGGTTCTTGACGCAGCAGGTCATGGTCATCATCTCGTGGGTCTTCAGCTTGGGCAGGTTGATCAGCCGGTCGGCCTCCAGGTAGGGCCGGGCCAGCTCGAACTCCCGGAAGATGCCGGACCCGGCCACGGCTGTGGTCTGGCTGAAAGGGACGAATTCGGCTCCCGTTTCCTCGATCACCTTCAGCATCCCCGAGCGCTCGGCCACCCGCCGGGCGCTTCCGATTCCCGGCGAATCCCCGACCAGGGCGACTCCCCCGGACTCCTGGACCAGCTCAATCACTGCCCGCAGCAGCTCCGGATGGGTGGTGACCGCAGCCTCAGGGGGCTTGGCAGAGAGCATGTTCGGCTTGACCAGCACCCGTTCCCCGGGCTTGACGAAGCTCTTCATCCCTCCCAGAGGCTCCAGCAACCGGACCACCCCATCCTTCATCAGGACCCGATCGTACTGCGGGACCCGCCCGATGCTTACTAATTCCATGATGGCACCATTCCAGAACCAGCCCCCCCGTCCCTTCCGTCGAAGGCGACGGTGCCCTGGCACGTCCTTAGCCCGTGCAGGCACCTGCCAGTCACGGTGGGGACGCCTGCTTTCGACACACAGAGACAAAGCGATCCCCTCACCTTCAAAGGGAGGGAGGGGGTGAGGATAGTCTGCCCTAAAGTTCAGTAAAGTCTTTCCAGGTAAAGGATCTAGTTGTAAAAGACCCCGCTGTTGGGTTATAGATTGATACCATGAAAGAGGCCGTGGATCAATTCATCCAGTATCTGGAGACGGAAAGAAATGTTTCCGGCCATACCGTCCTGGCCTACCGGAGCGACCTCGACCAATTCGCCACCTTCCTGGCAGGGAAAAAGGAGGGGGGAACCCCGCAAGACGTCGACCACCTGCTGATAAGGTCCTACCTGGCGCAGCTGCACAAGGGCCACAGCAAAAGCTCCATCGGCAGGAAACTCTCTGCCATCCGCGCTTTCTTCCGTTTCCTGCTGCGCGAGGGGCGACTGGAGAAGAACCCGGCAGAAGTGGTGGCCACCCCCAAGAAGGAAAAGCGCCTCCCCTTTCACATGAACATCGATCAGGTCTCGGCCCTCATGGATGCCCCTCCCGGAACGAGCGGCCTGCCGCTCAGAGACCGGGCCGTACTCGAATCGCTCTATTCCTGCGGCATCAGGGTCAGCGAGCTGACCGGGATGAACGTAGGCGACCTCGACATCGAGGGAGGTCTGGCACGGGTCCTGGGCAAGGGGGGAAAGGAGCGGATCGTGCCGGTAGGCTCCTTCGCCAGGGAGACGCTCGACGCCTACTTAGCGGAGCGTGGTAATCCTCCCGCGGGCGAGCCTCTCATTCTCAACGCCCGGGGGGGAAGGCTCACCCGGCGCAGCGTCGGCAGGATCATGGAGGCTCACATGCTGCTGATCGCCACCATGCGCAAGGCCTCTCCGCACACCCTGCGCCACTCCTTCGCCACGCACCTTCTGGAAGGAGGCGCCGACCTGCGCGCCATCCAGGAACTCCTGGGGCACGCCTCCCTTTCCACCACCCAGAAGTACACCCATGTCAGCATCGACCGCCTGATGGAGGTCTATGATCAGGCTCACCCGAAGGCGCGGGAAGCGCGACGAACCTTGAGGAAATAGACAGGACGGCAGCGGAGTCAATGTACTACCTATTCAGCAACATCAATCCGCTCCATCTGCTCTACCTTTTCTACGGGGCCTCCTTCCTTTTCCTGGGCGCCTCCATTTCCGCCAAGGAGATGAGGGGGAGCGATCTCCGTCTCGCCGACAGCCTCTGGCTCCTGGCCACCTTCGGCTTTGTCCACGGCGCGCGGGAATGGCTTGAGCTAGGCCCGCTGATCGAGGTGAACAGGCTCAGCTACCCGCAGCTTTTTTTCGCGAAGTCACTGGCCACCCTCCTCGACCTCGCCTCGTTCCTCTTCCTGCTCAGATTCGGCCTGTCGCTGCTGGAGGGACTAGGAGACGGCCGGCGTGTCAGGTGGGCCAAGGCGATGACCATTCCCCTTATCCTCGGCTGGGTAGGGGTGATCATCAAGATTCTTTGGCAGGACCCTTTGTCCATGCAGTCCCTCTTTGTGGCAGACCAGGCGACCAGGTTCGCTTTCGGCTTCTTCGGGGCGACGGTCACGGCGTACGGGCTGATAGCCAATGCCCGTGAGGTCCGACTGCTGAGCCCGGCAGCTGCCAGGAAGGTCTCCCTTACCGGGATCAGCTTCGGCTTTTACGCCCTCTTCACCGTCTACAACCAGGGCTACAGCTGGGTCCCGGCCCTCCCGGTCCCCATCGAGTTGCTGCGCGCCACTGCCGCCTTCTCCATCACCTTCTTCATCGTCACCGCCTTGTCGATCTTCGACATCGAAATGAGGAAGAAGATGGAACAGCAGGCCAGGCGCCTGGTGATGGCGGAAAAGCTGACTTCGCTGGGGCAGCTTGCGGCCGGTATCGCTCATGAGATAAACAACCCGCTGACCAATGCCTCGTTAGGGATCGAGAGGCTGAAGAGCCGGTTCGAGGGTGACGGCGGGGACCCGGAAATCGTCAGCAGGCTGACCGCGGTGGAGAAGAATATCGACCGCGCCTCGACCATCGCCCAGGAACTCCTCCAGTTCTCGCGCCAACGCGAAACCGACTTTGCCCCCCTGCGGATCAATCACGTGATCGATGGGGCGCTGACGCTCATGCATTACAAGTTGAGGGATGTCGAGGTCAAGGAACAACTCTCGCCCAGCCTCCCCGCCATAATGGGGGATGCGGGGAAGCTCCAGCAGGTACTGATCAACATCCTGTCCAACGGCGTCGAGGCCATGCCCAAAGGGGGCACCATCACCATCTCGACCGCCTCAATCCACGACATGGTGCAGGTGAAGGTCTCCGACACCGGCACCGGCATGGACGCTGATGATCTCTCGCGGGCCTTTGACCCGTTCTTCACCACCAAGGAAGTAGGCAGCGGCACCGGCCTCGGCCTGCCCATCTGCTATGGCATCATCAGGCAGCACAAGGGGAGCATCGAAATGACCAGCACCACCGGAATAGGAACGACCGTGGACATCAGGTTGCCGCGGGGAGGAGGAAAGTGAAGAAGATACTCGTTGTCGATGACGACCAGCAGTTACGGTCGTATGTGGTCGAGGTACTGGAGGCGGAAGGGTACGACACGGAGGAAGCCGGCTCCGGCAAGGAGGCCATGCACAAGATCAGGCACTCTCATTACGATGTGGTGCTGCTCGATTTCATGATGCCGGGGATGAATGGCCTGGAGGTCCTGGCGGAGCTGAAAAAAATTCTGCCCAGGCCGAAGGTCATCATGATCACCGCCTTCGCCACTGTGGAAAACGCCGTTGACGCCATCAAGACGGGGGCCACCGAATACCTGGTCAAGCCCTTCAAGGTGAAGGAACTGGTCGGCACGGTGCGGAGGGTGCTGGAGGAGGCCAGGTTCGAGGAAGGATTCAAGAAGCTGGAAGTCGATCAGGCGTTAAGCTCCGTCGCCAGCCCCATCCGCAGAACGATACTGATGCTGCTGCAGGCCAGCACCGCCGTACGCCTCATGGACATCACCCGGTCGCTGGGCATCGAGGATCATACCAAGGTGGTATTCCACCTGAAGATCCTGCGCGAAGCGGGCATGGTCCAGCAGAACGATGATAAATCGTACCTCCTCACCCGTGAAGGGGACAGGATGGCCGAATACCTGAAAACCATGGAGCAGACCCTCTTTTTGTAGCCGTCAGTGGCTATGCTGCAGGACGCAAGAGTCAAGGTCCCCCGTCCCGCGGGGGCTCTTGGGACCGTGCTGCCGACCAGGGAGCGAGGAAGCAGCCGCACCACAATACCCGGCCCCGCTCTTACCTCAAGGACCTTCTTCTAATTAGAGACGCAGACAGAACCGTCTAATAATGTAGACATTTATAGAAATTGCGTGTAAAACTAATGAGCTCAAGGGCAGATCTCCGGTGACTTGCCCTCGGGAGAAGATCGGAAGTAAGCGCAGGCCCCATCGGATGGCATGAGAAACGAGAGAGGACGATGAAGAAGCTGGGAGTCGCAGTAGGGATCGTGTCCGTAATGATCTCCACAACCGCATCGGCACTGACTTTCACCGGGACCAACGTTCCCAAGGCAGGGGTTGTGGCTTCCATGCACAACATGAACCTGTACACGGAGAACGTCAAGGACCCGGAGGGCCGCGTCTGCGCCTTCTGCCACACTCCGCACCACGCGCTCCCCGACACCACCTCCGGGAAACTGGCCGATTACCTCCCGCTGTGGTCCCACAAGCTCACCACCCAGGAGTCCTTCGTTCCCTACTGGACCCCGACCGTCAACGTCACCATCACCAACCCGCTCGCCGGCCCGACCATGCTCTGCATGAGCTGCCATGACGGCGTCATCGCGGTCGACGAGCACTACAGTAACGGAGCCGCCACCAACAAGCTCACCAGCGACGCCTTCGGCGGCTCCGCCGTCGGTCTCGCCAACTACGACGGCCTTCCCGGTTCCACCAACCTCTCCAACGACCACCCCGTCGGTTTCCTGTACTCCGAAGCACTCACCAACCATCCCGGGGAACTCAAGGACGAGACCAACACCTTCCTGGGGGGATCCAAGCGCATCGGGGAACGGCTCACCAGGGGGGTCTTCACCTGCGCCTCCTGCCACGATGTCCACAACAAGGACAACGTGGCCAGCACCATCCCCGGAGCAACCCGCAACTATTTCCTGCTGGCCGACAAGAACGGCTCGATGCTCTGCCTGTCCTGCCACATCAAGTAGAGAACGATCCCCCACATTGACGCACCAAAGCCTGGTTCCGATCCGCCCTTCGGGGGGGGGTGCGACTAAGCAAGCCTGCTTATAAAAAGAGGCCCCGCCGTTTCCGGCGGGGCCTCTTTTATTGCTGGTCTGGAACCCGCTGCTATTCGCAGAGGTCGATCTTCACGTCCCAGTTCTTGAGCTTCATGGTGCCGTTGCGCTCGAGGTTGAGGTGCATCTTGAAGGCACGGTCCCAAAGCTGCGGCTCGTGGCCCACTTTCCTTTTGAGGCAGTCGGCCTCGGCGATGTTGAGGTACTCGGTGAGCTGCGCCTTGTACTCCGGATGAGCGCACTTCTCGATGATTCTCCTGGCGCGGTCCTTCGGAGCCAGGCCGCGGAGGTCAGCCAGACCCTGCTCGGTGACCACGCAGTCGAGGTCGTGCTCGGTGTGGTCGATGTGCGAGCAGTGCGGCACCACGCAGGAGATACCGGTCGGGTCGGTCTTCGACGGACGGGAAGACGGGGTGTGCATGATCTTCAGGAAGCCGTTCCGCAGGAAGTCGCCGGAGCCGCCGATGCCGTTGATCATGCGGGTACCGCCCACCAGGGTGGAGTTGGCGTGTGCGTAGATGTCGATCTCAACCGGCGTATTCATCGCGATGCAACCCAGACGGCGGATCGGCTCGGGAGCGTTCGAGATGGAGAGCGGACGCAGGGTGATCTTGTCGAAGTACTTGTCCATGTTCTCGAAGAAGCGCGGGAAACCCGGGGTCGCCGAGAGGGAGAGCGAGCAGGAAGAAGCGTGGTCCAGCTTGCCGGAGTCGAACAGGTCAAGCATGGTGTCCTGCAGAACCTCGGTGTAGACCGTCAGGTTGCTGAAGGGACCCTTGGCCAGGCCGCCGATAACCGCGTTGGCGATGGAGCCGACGCCCGACTGCAGGGGAAGGAGGTTCTTCGGAAGACGCCCTGCCTTCACTTCCTGGGTGAAGAACTCGATGACGTGGCCGGCAATGGCCTCGGAGGTGTCATCCTGCTCGGCGAAGGCACGGCCCTGGTCGCGCAGCTTGGACTCGACCACTGCGATGATCTTGCTGGGATCGCAGGGGATGTAGGGGGTGCCGATCCTGGAGCTCGCATGGGTGATGTTCAGCACCTGGCGGTTCGGCGGATGGAGGCAGGAGATGTTGTCGTGGATCCCTTCGAAGGAAGGCTGTCCGGTGTTCACCTCGACGATGATCCTGTCGCAGATCATCAGGATCTCCGGGATGACGCCGCAGGAAGAGGTCGGGACCAGGCCGCCGTCTTCGGTGATGGCGGAAACTTCGATGATGGCGAGATCAATCTTGCCGGTCTCGGAGTCCTTGGTGTAGTAGCCGTAGCCGAGGTCCTGCGCGAAGAGGGAGAGGTGCTTGTCGCCCATGCGGATCTCGCCGGTGTTGATGCCAGCGGCGATGTCCTTGCCGGTCTGGTAAGGCCAGCGACGGTCGATCATCTTGTTCTGAGCCCAACGGTTCTCGGTCTCGGCCCCGACGGAGGCGCCGATGAAGAGGTTGAACTTCAGCTTGCCCTGCAGGTTGTTCTTCTCGACATGTTCAGCAAGGGCGATGGGCACCACTTTCGGGTAACCGGCGGGGGTGAACCCGGACCAGCCAAGGTTCATGCCGTTTTTGAAGAACTGAATGGTCTCTTCCGGCTTCATCACCTTGCTCAGCAGGGACTTGCAACGCACGCGGTCTTGGAGTGTTCCGTAATCCGACATCTTCTTCCTCCTGTTTGGTTTTGGTGTCTACAGACAAAAGCCTGCTAAGCCACTAATGCAGCTGACATTTGTGCATCCCGAAGGTGTTGCCGCCGCCTCCGGTGGTGCGAGTTAAAGCTGATTTGTTTTAGGGAAAGTAGAACCGGATTCTACTTAACAGGTTCCCCATAGTCAAGGCTAAAAAATAGACCTCTCCGGAGGGGCGGCTGTACGAGCTGCGATAAGAACCTGTTTTACGCAATGGCGCGGATTTGCCGCCTCCCACAGAGGCCGATCGCGCCAATGGCGTATACAGAACGCACTCTAATCTTATCGGGCTTTCTCGTCAAGCCAAAAAACGAGGAAGACTGCAAAGTTCCGCTGTTTCGGGCTGTTTGGTGCGGAAAGGGGCGAATTGGGGCGGGAGGGATTCTTTTGCGTGAGGGGAGAGGACCGTGTTTGAGGAGGCGGAGCCAGCTCATGTTAAAGTTCGGGCTTCAATCGAACGAACGTTCGATTGAAGCCCTTGTTTCATACCAGCATTTGTAAAACGAGAGACCGCGATCTCCTTTGACGTTTTCACCGCACCACGCCGGCCCCGTTATCGGCTTTGTATCCGATCCGTACCGCACCCCAGTGCCTGTTGTTGAAGTAGATCGGGGTGGAGAGGTCGTTCATGATTTCTCCGGTGTCCCTCATGTAGGTCTGCAGCAGGAAAGGCTCGGTGTTCCGGGCTCCCTTGAGGCCGGTTTTGTCGTTGAAAACCCTCTTGGTCCGGTTGTTGTCCCTGTCCTTTTCCGGGTCGCCGGTCAAGGGCTTGCTGTACCTTAGGTTGTGACTTGCTACGTAGCCGTTGTCGTCGACGCAGATCACGAAGAAGAGGGTACCCTGGCGGGAGAGGATCTCCTCCTGCAGGGGCAGGATGAACTGGTCGAAGAACTTGTCGTAGGCTGTGTTGTATTTTTGCGGTGAGGTGTTGGCGATGGGGCGATAATTGCGGTCGAAGAGGTCGGCTACGGCAATTCTCTTCTCCGCGACACCCTTTTCCAGCGTCGCCACTACCTTGTCCCTCAGCTCGGCAGCCAAGGCCTTGATGACGTCATGCCTGTTGCCGACGCTGAACTTGCCGACGGTGGCGAAGATCTTCTCGGCCACCCCGGTGAGGATGTTGAAGGACCGGTCGCTTTCCACCATGTCCTGATGCACGACCGTGGCCGATTCGGAGACGTTGTGGATCTTGTCGGATATCTCACCGGTGGTGGCGCTCTGCTCCTCGGTGGCCGAGGCGATCTGGTTGATCAGTACTGCCGTGTCGCCAGCCAGCGCCAGGATCCTTTCCAGGCACTCCTTGGCCGCCGCGGCCTTCGCCACCCCCTCTTCGACCCGCTCCTGCTCCTCCACGATCGAGGAGGCCGCTTCACGGCTCTCGCTCTGGATGTTGATGATGATCTTGGCGATCTCCTTGGTCGAGGTGGCCGTCTTCTCCGAGAGCATCTTGACCTCGTCGGCCACCACGGCGAAGCCGCGTCCGTGCTCCCCTGCGCGCGCTGCCTCGATGGCCGCATTGAGGGCGAGGAGCTTGGTCTGGTCGGCGATGTCCTCGATCAGGTTGATGATGTCCCCGATCTTGCCCGAGGAAGACTCCAGCTTGTCGACCGTGCTCAGGGTCTTGGCCACGTTGTCCCTGACCGTCACGATACTTTGGCAGACACCGTCTACCACCGCCATCCCCTCGTTGGCTGCCTGGTCGACCTCCGCGGAAAAGCCCGCTGCCTGGTGGGTATTGCCCGCCACGATGTTGAGGGTGGCAGCCATCTGCTCGGAAGCTACCGCAACCGTCTGCGAGCGGTCCTTCTGTTCCGCTGCCGAGACCACCGTCCTGCGGGTGAGGTTGGAGACCTCGCAAAGCGAGATGGAGATGCTTTCCGCCAACTGGTAAAGCACCGTTATCGTCTCGCGCAGCTTCGTGATCAGGTGATTGATGTGCGCGGCGAGCTCGCCGATCTCGTCGTCGGAGCGGACCTCTATCTCCTTGGTCAGGTCCCCCTCACCCGCCGCTATATCCTTCAGCTTGCTGGAGAAGTCACAGACATCCCTCACCACGGTCTTGTTGAAGAAGAAATACATGCAGATCAGCATGCCGAAGAAAAAACAGAGCCCCACCGCCAGCAGGATGCCGATCATCCTAACCGCACTCTGGTACCCCTCCTCCATGGAAGAGGTGATGAGCAGGGCGCCGCGGTACTTCTCTGCGGCATCATGGCACTGTTTGCAGCGCTCCTCGTTCACCAGCGGCACCACTTCGCGAAGAGTATGGCTGCCGTTCTCTACCTGGCGCGTCTCCAGGCGCTTCCCTGCCGAGAGCGCCTTGAGAACCTCGGGGTTGGTTTCGCCGCTGGAGGCCCCGTTTTCCTTCCCCTCGTTGTTGTAGATCTTCAGGGTGAAACCGAACTGGTCCTTGGCCACCTTGGCGAGGTTGAGGACGCCCTTGGAATCGTCCTTCATCATGAATTCGCAGATTTCATTGATGATGACCTTGGACATGGTGCGGCTGTTCCTCTGCTGCAGGTCCATGCTTGCCTGGTACTGGATCCAGAGGGCCAGCACCCCCACGATGCTGAGTCCCACGAAAAGGGTGGCTCCGATTATGCCAAGGATCTTCTTCATCAGCTTGCTTTTGAACATCAGGCTTCCTCCATGTTCCAAACACTGTTAGTTCATTGCTATCGGCGATTGAGGATGCAACTTTAGCCTTTGCGAGAGATTATTCCGCCAACGACCTTAGCCACCTCCAATAGTCAGCCAGGTTAACATTCACTCATACAATACGATTTGTAGCTCGGCGGTGGCTAGAACTGCTTTCGCCGCGACCACTTTTCTAACAGTGACAGCAGGCGCTGTAACAGGTGGTTCAACAAAGGCTCCACGGCTTCTCTTATCCTTCTCTTCTTGAGGGCGACCTGTGTTAGCAAGAGAATATATTCCATCATGATCAGAACTTGACCCGTATCAAAGATTTTCAAAGAGGGAGTGGTATTCTTTTGAGCAGGCGGGCAACGAAGGAGGAGTA
>NZ_JBXKJL010000106.1:0-26616 GCF_056994735.1 Geomonas sp. | reverse complement strand
AGCTGGGCGAGCAGGCCATCATGAAGCTGATGGACGCAGTCGACTCCTACATCCCGGAGCCGCAGCGCGCCATCGACAGGCCCTTCCTGATGCCGGTCGAGGACGTCTTCTCCATCTCCGGTCGTGGTACCGTCGCTACCGGCCGCGTCGAGCGCGGGATTGTGAAGGTCGGCGAGGAGGTCGAGATCGTCGGCATGAAGGCCACCGCCAAGACCACCGTCACCGGCGTTGAAATGTTCCGCAAGCTCCTCGACGAAGGGCGTGCAGGCGACAACATCGGCGCACTGCTCCGCGGCGTCAAGCGTGAAGATATCGAGCGCGGCCAGGTTTTGGCCAAGCCGGGCTCCATTACCCCGCACACCAAGTTCAAGGCAGAAGCCTACATCCTCTCCAAAGAGGAGGGTGGCCGTCACACCCCGTTCTTCAACGGCTACCGTCCGCAGTTCTACTTCAGGACCACTGACGTTACTGGCGTCGTTGACCTCGAGCCGGGCACCGAGATGGTTATGCCTGGTGACAACGTTGCCGTCACCGTCAACCTGATCACCCCGATCGCCATGGACGAAGGTCTCCGCTTCGCTATCCGCGAAGGCGGCCGCACCGTCGGCGCAGGCGTCGTCAGCTCCATCATAGAGTAAGCAATACCTAAAATCCGGTTTTCAGTCAGACAGTTCTCGGTGAGTTCGCACCTTGCGGCCCCGCCGGGAACTGTCGAGTGTAAACTGTAAACTTGTTTCATCACGAGGAAGAGATGCCTAGTCAGAAAATTAGAATCCGCTTGAAAGCATACGACCACAAGCTGCTCGACACCTCCGTTGGCGAGATCGTCGACACCGCGAAGAGGACCGGGGCACGCGTCGCCGGCCCGATCCCGCTGCCGACTGTCATCAACAAGTACTGCGTTCTGCGGGGACCCCACGTAGATAAGAAGTCGCGCGAGCAGTTTGAGATCAGGACTCACAAGAGACTGATCGATATCCTCGAGCCGACCCAGCAGACCGTTGACGCGCTGATGAAACTCGACCTCTCCGCTGGTGTGGACGTCGAGATCAAGCTTTAATTGAATTCAAGGATAGGGAAGTCACCATGAATAAGGGATTGATTGGGAAAAAGCTGGGTATGACCCAGATATTCGCCGAGGACGGCAGACGGATCCCCGTCACCGTCGTCGAAGCCGGACCCTGCGTGGTTCTCCAGAAGAAGAGCGTGGAGAAGGACGGTTACGTCGCCATCCAGGTCGGTTACGGGCCTAAAGACGCCTCGCGCGCCAACGCTGCGCAGGTCGGCCACTGCAAAGGGGCCGGCGCCGGTGTCTTCACCCACTACCGCGAGCTGCGGATGGAGAGCACCGATGCCTATAACATCGGGGACGTCATCGAGGCTTCGGCCTTCGCCGCCGGCGACCTGGTCGACGTGACCGGGACCAGCATCGGTAAGGGCTTCCAGGGCGTCATCAAGCGCTGGGGCTTCAAGGGCGGCCGTTCCAGCCACGGTTCCCGCTTCCACCGTGCTCCGGGCTCCATCGGCTGCTCCGCTACCCCTTCCAGGGTCTTCAAGAACAAGAAGATGCCGGGACAGATGGGTAACGAGAAAGTGACCGTCCAGAGGCTCACAGTGGTTCGGGTGGACGCTGAGGACAATCTGATTCTGCTCGGTGGAGCGATCCCCGGTTCTGCCAACGGCGTGGTGCTGATCAAAGACAGCGTCAAGGCTAAGAAATAACGGGGGCTGGAGATAGACATGGCTAAGTTAGACGTATTCGACATCAAGAAAAACAAGGTCGGCGAGATCGAGCTTGCAGACGCCGTCTTCAACGACGACGTGCGCGAGTACCTGATCCACGAGGCTGTCAAGATCCAGCTCGCTAACCGCAGGCAGGGAACCGTTGCGGTTAAGAACCGCGCCCTGGTCCGCGGCGGCGGCAAGAAGCCGTTCAAGCAGAAGGGGACCGGTAACGCCCGTCAGGGTTGCTCCAGGGCTCCTCAGTATCCCGGCGGCGGCGTGGCCTTTGGCCCGCGTCCCAAGACCTACGACCTGTCCATGAACAAGAAAGCCAGGAAGGCTGCTCTGAGGAGCGCCCTCTCCATGCTCTTCAAGAAGGACGCGATCACCGTGGTCAACAACTTCGAGCTCCCGGCTGTGAAGACCAAGGGCTTCGTCGAGGTACTAAACGCCTTTAACCTTGACAAAACCCTCGTAATCACGGATACTGCCAACCCCACTTTGGAACTGTCCGCCCGCAATGTGAAACACGTCAAGGTGCTGGGTCCTGAAGGTCTCAATATTTTCGACATCATGAAATACCAGAGCGTCGTCTTCACCGAGGCTGCCGTTCGCAGGGTTGAAGGAGTGTTACAGTCATGAACATCTATGACGTCATAAAAAAGCCTCTCGTCACCGAGAAGACCACGGTCGAGAAGGACGAGAAGAACGTCATCGCCTTCGTGGTGAACGGCGCTGCTAACAAGATAGAGATCAAGGCTGCGGTCGAGCAGCTTTTCAATGCCCAGGTGGCTTCCGTTAACACGGTCAACGTCGCCGGCAAGACCAAGCGCACCGTCCGCGGCATGGGCAAGCGTTCCAACTGGAAGAAGGCGTATGTGACCCTGAAAGAGGGTTCCAACGTCGATTTCTTCGAAGCTTAGAAATCTGGGGGTTTTGAGACAATGGCTATAAAAACATACAAACCGACTTCTCCGGGGAGAAGGGCCCAGACCTGTTCCACCTTCGAAGAGATCACCGCCACCAAACCCGAGAAGTCCCTCTGTGAGAACCTCAGGAAGAGCGGCGGCAGGAACTCCAATGGTCGCGTCACCTCCCGTAACGTCGGGGGCGGTCACAAGCAGAAGTACCGGATCATCGATTTCCGTCGCGACAAGACCGATATCCCGGCCAAGGTCGTCTCCATCGAGTACGACCCGAACAGGAGCGCACGCATCGCCCTGCTTTCCTACGTCGACGGCGAGAAGCGCTACATCCTGGCACCGCTTGGGCTCAAGGTAGGGGATTCCGTCCTCTCCAGCCAGCAGGCTGACATCAAGCCGGGCAACACGCTTCCGATCCGCTTCATTCCGCTTGGTACCATCATCCACAACATCGAGATGAAGATCGGCAAGGGGGCACAGCTTGCGCGTTCCGCCGGCACCTTCGCTCAGCTGATGTCCAAGGAAGGCAAATACGCCACCGTGAAGCTCCCCTCCTCCGAGGTCCGCATGATCCTTATGGATTGCAAGGCGACGATCGGCCAGGTAGGGAACGTGGACCACGAGAACGTCTCCATCGGCAAGGCCGGCCGCTCCCGCTGGCTGGGCATCCGCCCGCACGTCCGCGGTGTCGCCATGAACCCTGTCGACCACCCGCACGGCGGTGGCGAGGGTCGTACCTCGGGTGGCCGTCACCCGGTAACCCCGTGGGGTATCCCGACCAAGGGTTACAAGACGCGCACCAACAAGACGTCCACGCGCTTCATCGTCAAGAAACGCAGCAAATAACAAATCATCCGGATAGAGGATTTTAAAGATGGCAAGATCTATTAAGAAGGGACCTTTTGTCGACGAGCATCTCGAGAAGAAGGTCCAGGCAGAACTAGCCGGTGCCAAGAAGGTCATCAAGACCTGGTCGCGCAGATCGACCATCACCCCCGACTTCATCGGGCTCACCTTCGCGGTGCACAACGGCAAGAAGTTCATCCCTGTGTTCGTCACGGAGAACATGGTCGGCCACAAGATGGGCGAGTTCTCACCTACCAGAACCTTCTACGGTCACGCTGCTGACAAGAAGAGCAAGCTGAAGAAGAAGTAAGGTTCTTAAAGGAGTCATGTAATGGAAGCATCGGCTAAATTATCCTCTGTCCGTCTCTCGCCGAGAAAAACACGCCTGGTCGTGGATCTCGTCAGGGGCCAGGGCATTCAGTCTGCGCTCAACACCCTGCGTTTTTCGCCGCAACCTTCGGCGAAGCTTATCTCGAAGCTCCTCTCTTCGGCTGTTGCCAATGCCGAGCAGAAGGGTGTCTCCGACGTGGACAAGCTCTTCGTCAAGACCATCTTCGTGGACGGCGGCGCAGTGCTGAAGCGTTTCACTCCCCGCGCTATGGGGCGGGCCAGCAAGATCAGAAAACCGACCAGCCATATCACGGTTGTGCTGGCGGAAAAGAAATAAGCTAACCGGTCGGAGGTGAGGTTTTGGGTCAGAAAGTAAATCCTATAGGTTTCAGGCTTGGAGTTATCAAGAGCTGGGATTCCAGATGGTACGCGGAAAAAGATTATGCGGCGCTTCTTCATGAGGACATCAAGCTGCGCGCATTCCTCAAGAAAAGGCTGTATAACTCCGGCGTTTCCAAGATCGAGATAGAGCGGGCCGCCGGCAAGGCGAAGATCAACATCTTCACCGCGCGTCCGGGTCTCATCATCGGTAAGAAGGGCTCCGAAGTCGAGACCTTGAAGAAGGAGCTGGCCAAGCTCACCGACAAAGAGGTCTATCTTAACATACAGGAAGTCCGGAAGCCTGAGTTGGATGCCCAGCTGGTCGCCGAGAACGTGGCTCTGCAGCTCGAGCGTCGCATCGCCTTCAGGCGCGCCATGAAGAAGAGCGTCACCTCGACGCTCAAGTTCGGGGCCAAGGGTATCCGGATCACCTGCTCCGGGCGTCTGGGCGGGGCAGAGATGTCCAGGACTGAATGGTACCGCGAGGGGAGGGTGCCGCTGCACACGCTGCGTGCGGACATCGACTATGGCTTCGCAGAAGCCAAGACGACCTACGGTATCATCGGGGTTAAAGTGCTCCTCTTTAAGGGTGAAGTGCTCCCCGGTAAAAAATAGGAACAGGAGTTTTTTGCGATGTTAATGCCCAAAAAAGTTAAGCATAGAAAGCAGATGAAGGGGCGCATGAGCGGCACCCCGCAGCGTGGCGTCTCCCTCGCCTTCGGCGAGTTCGGGCTGCAGGCTACGGAGTGCGGCTGGCTCGATTCCCGCCAGATCGAGGCGGGTCGTATCGCCATGACGCGCTATATCAAGAGGGGGGGCAAAATCTGGATCAGGATTTTCCCGGATAAACCGCTCACCTCCAAGCCTGCCGAGACCCGTATGGGTAAGGGCAAAGGCTCCCCGGACTCCTGGGTCTGCGTGATCAAGCCGGGCCGGATCCTGTACGAGATGGAAGGGGTCACCGAGGAAGTGGCCCGCGAGGCGTTCAGGCTTGCGGCACACAAGCTTCCCGTTGCCACCAAATTCATTTCAAGGATGGAAAACAATGAAGGCTAGCGAATTGAAAAGTGCCACGGCAGCCGAGCTGGAGGCCAAGAGCGCGGAACTCACCAAGGAACTCTTCAACGTGAGGTTTCAGCTGCACACCGGGCGTCTGGAGAATACCTCTAAGCTTTCCCTTCTCAAGAAGGACATTGCCAGGGTGAAGACCATACTCAGCCAAAAGAGAGGGTAAGAGAGAGCTATGAGCGAAAGAGGTAACAGGAAAACCCAGATCGGGATCGTCGTCAGCGACAAGATGGACAAGACCGCGGTGGTCAAGGTTGACCGTCTGGTCAAGCACCCGGTATACAATAAATACATCAAGCGGTCGGCCAAGTACAAGGCCCACGACATCGACAACGCCGCCAAGATCGGCGACAAGGTGCTGATCGTCGAGACGCGCCCCCTCTCCAAGGACAAGCGCTGGAAGATCAGGCAGATTATCGAGTCGAGAGCCTAAGAGCTTAGACGCTGGGAGTTTACAATGATTCAGATGCAGACAATGTTGGATGTGGCGGACAACTCGGGCGCCAAGAAGCTCTTTTGCATTAAGGTGCTGGGCGGCTCCAAGCGCCGTTACGCCGGGATCGGCGACATCATCGTCGCTTCCGTCAAAGAGGCCATCCCGAATTCCAAAGTCAAGAAGGGTGATGTCGTCAAGGCCGTGGTGGTCCGCACCGCCAAGGCTGTGGGCCGTCCCGACGGCTCCTACATCCGTTTCGATACCAACTCGGGCGTGGTGATCAACAACGCCAAGGAGCCGGTGGGAACCCGTATCTTCGGACCCGTGGCCAGGGAGCTTCGGGCCAAGAAGTTCATGAAGATCATATCCCTCGCCCCCGAGGTACTTTAATAAGATCCTGGAGAATAACGATGCTGGGCAAAAAGCTACATGTGAAAAAGAACGATACCGTCGTGGTGATCTCGGGCAAGGACAAGTCCAAGAGCGGTAAAGTGGTCTCCATAGTTCCCAAGAAGGACGGCGTCATCGTCGAAGGGATCAACATGGTCAAGCGCCACACCAAGGCCCGCGGGTCCGAGCAGGGTGGGATCGTGGAGAAGGAAGCGCCGCTTCACATCTCCAACGTGATGCTTCTTTGCGAAAAATGCAAGAAGCCGGTGAGAACCAAGGTCACCGTCCTGGAAGACGGCAAGAAGGCGCGCTGCTGTGTCAAATGCGGCGAGTCCTTTGATAAATAGTTTTGGAGGATTTGAATGGCACGGCTAGCTGAGCTTTACAATACCGAACTGGTCCCGCAGCTCATGAAGGACCATAACTACAAAAACGTCATGGAAGTCCCCAAACTCGTGAAGATCGTACTCAACATGGGTCTGGGCGAGGCCATCCAGAACGTTAAGATACTCGACTCCGCCGCGGAGGAACTCGCCGCCATCGCCGGCCAGCGTCCGGTCATCACCAAGGCCAAGAAGTCGATCGCAGGCTTCAAGCTGCGCCAGGGGATGCCGATCGGCTGCTCGGTGACGCTACGCCGCGACAAGATGTACGAGTTCCTGGACCGCCTGGTGAGCGTCTCGCTCCCGCGCGTTCGCGATTTCAAGGGGATCTCCGGCAAGGCCTTCGACGGCAAGGGTAACTACTCCATGGGCGTCAAGGAGCAGCTGATCTTCCCCGAGATCGACTACGACAAGGTCGACAAGATCAAGGGTCTCAACATCACCATCGTGACCACTGCAAAGACCGACGCGGAAGGCAAGGCGCTTCTGAAGCTCCTGGGGCTGCCGTTCAGGAACTAATAAAGTTTGGAGGAACTCCGTGGCTAAGACATCGATGATCATAAAGGCTCAGAGAGGCAACAAGTTCAAGGTACGCGACAGGAATCGCTGCCCCTTGTGCGGTCGCCCCAGAGCTTACTACCGGAAATTTGACATGTGCAGGATCTGCCTGAGGAAGCTCGCCAACTCCGGTCAGATTCCGGGCGTGATAAAATCCAGCTGGTAAAAAGTCCGATTTAGGAAAGAGGAGTAGTTTCATATGTGCATGACAGATCCAGTAGCCGACATGCTGACCAGAATCAGGAACGCTGGTATGGCTAAACACCAGAAAGTGGACATCCCGTCGTCGAACCTCAAGGTCAGCCTTGCCACGGTTCTGCGCACCGAGGGGTTCATTAAGAACTTTAAGGTCATCGCCGACAGCAAGCAGGGGATTCTGCGCGTATACCTCAAGTTCATCGATGAGAAAGAGCCGGTCATCAATGAGATCAAGAGGGTCAGCAAGCCGGGCGGCCGGGTCTACGTCAATGCCGACAAGATCAAGCAGGTCAAAAACGGTCTCGGCGTCGCCATCCTCTCGACCTCCAAGGGCCTTGTGACGGACAAGACCGCGCGCGAACTCGGTATCGGCGGCGAGGTCCTCTGCACCGTCTGGTAGCGATTTCAGCTTTAAGGAGCTTTGCATGTCTAGAATAGGAAAACTTCCCATCGCGATCCCTGCGGGGGTGAAAGTCATATACAACATGCCCGAGATCAGGGTTGAGGGTCCCAAGGGGAAACTCTCCCGGACCGTGATTGACGCGGTCTCCGTCGAGGTCACCGACTCCCAGATCCAGGTCAACAGGGCTGACGACTCCAACAAGAGCCGCGCTGCCCACGGCCTGACCAGGACCCTGATCAACAACATGGTGGTCGGCGTCTCCAAGGGCTTCGAGACCGCTCTCGAGATCAACGGCGTAGGTTACCGCGCTGAGGTCAAGGGTAACGTGCTGAACCTCTCCCTCGGCTTCTCCCATCCGGTCAACTTCGAGCTCCCCGCCGGGATCAGCGTCGAGGTCGAGAAGATGACCAAGCTGAAGGTCCTGGGGATCGACAAGGAGCTGGTCGGCCAGACCGCTGCCAAGATCCGCGCCTTCCGCGGACCCGAGCCCTACAAGGGCAAGGGTGTTAAGTACGCCGACGAAACCATTCTGAGAAAAGCCGGCAAAACCGGTAAAAAATAGCATTAGCTAAGGAGAAGTGCCTTGAGTTCTCTAGCCCAAAAAAAACAGGCAGCCCGCCTTAAGAGACAGACCAGGGTCAGGAAGAAGATCACCGGATCGACCGCACGCCCGCGACTGAACGTCTTCAAGAGCGCACGCCACATATACGCACAGCTGATTGATGACACCACCGGAGCCACCCTGGTTGCTGCCTCTACCGTTATGGGAGATGTTGCCGAGGGCTTGAGCTACACCGGGAACATCGAGGCCGCCACCAAGGTTGGCGCCGCTATCGCCAAGAAGGCCCTTGAAAAGGAGATCACCGCCGTCGTTTTCGACCGCAACGGTTTCCTCTATCACGGTAGAGTCAAAGCTCTGGCTGAAGCCGCACGCGAAAACGGTCTGTCCTTCTAGGGCAGGTAAGGAGGAATTAGTTTGCTTAAGATCAATGCCAGTGAAATGAATCTTACCGATAGGGTCGTCCATATCAGCCGCGTGGCCAAGGTGGTCAAGGGTGGTCGCAGGTTCAGCTTCTCCGCCCTGGTGGTGGTAGGCGACGGTAACGGTGTGGTCGGCTACGGCCTGGGTAAGGCCAACGAGGTCCCCGAGGCGATCCGCAAGGGTGTCGAACAGGCCAAGAAGAACCTGATCAAGGTTCCCATCGTCGGCAGCCAGACCATCCCCTACGAGATCCTCGGCTCCTTCGGCGCCGGCAAGGTGCTGATGATGCCGGCCTCCGCAGGTACCGGCGTTATCGCCGGCGGTGCCGCCCGCGCAGTCTTCGAGGCCGCCGGTCTGCACAACGTCCTGGCCAAGTGCCTGGGCACCAACAACCCGCATAACGTGGTGAAGGCCACCTTCGCCGGTCTGAGCCTTCTCAAGACCCCGGAAGAGCTGATGGCGCGCCGCGGGCTCACCGAATAGATAGTCAAGGAGCTGAACAATGTCTGAAGTAAAGGTTACCCTGATAAAGAGCCATATCGGACAGCCGGAAAAGATGAAAGGCTGCCTGCTCGGCATGGGGCTCACCAAGCGTGAGAAGACCGTGGTCCTGCAGGACACTCCGGAGATCCGCGGGATGATCAAGAAGGTCGCCCATCTGGTAAGAGTCGAAGAGTAATCCCTCAAAGGTGATAACAATGGAATTGAATACTATTAAACCGGCCATCGGGTCGAACAAGAATAGGAAACGTATCGGCAGGGGCACCGGCTCCGGCCACGGCAAGACCGCTACCAAGGGTCACAAGGGTCAGAAGGCTCGCTCCGGCGGTTCCATCAAGGCCGGCTTCGAAGGCGGCCAGATGCCGATGCACAGAAGGCTCCCCAAGCGCGGCTTCACTCCGCTGACCAAGAAGGTCTTCGCCCTGGTTAACCTCTGCCAGCTCGAAGTCTTCGAGGCAGGCTCGGTGGTCGACGCCGAGGCGCTCCTGAAGAGCGGCATCATCTCCGACGTGTGCGACGGTATCAAGGTCCTGGCTACCGGCGACCTGACCCGTGCTCTGACCATCAAAGCCCACAAGTTCAGCGCCACTGCCCGCGAAAAAATCTCTGCTGCAGGTGGAACCATCGAGGAGATCTAGTCTTGATAGAAGCCTTCCAGAACATTTTCAAGATCCCAGAGCTTAAGAAGAGAGTCCTTTTCTCCCTCGCCATGCTGGCTGTCTACCGTGTCGGTTGTCACATCCCGACCCCCGGCATCGACGCCCAGGCCCTGGCCCACTTCTTCAAGGCCGCGCAGGGTACCCTGCTCGGGATGTTCGACATGTTCTCCGGCGGGGCTCTCGAGAAGCTCACGGTCTTTGCCCTGGGCATCATGCCGTACATCTCCTCCTCCATCATCTTCCAGCTCCTCTCGGTTGTCCTTCCCGCCGTCGAGAAGCTCTCCAAGGAAGGGGATGCGGGTAGGAAGAAGATCATCCAGTACACCCGCTACGGGACCATCGTTCTCTCGGTGATCCAGGGCTTCGGTATCAGCATCGGCCTCGAGGCCATGAGGGGGCCGGCCGGCGAACTGGTCGTTCCCAACCCCGGTTGGGCCTTCCGCTTCCTCACGGTCGTCACCCTGACCGCCGGGACCGCCTTCATCATGTGGCTGGGCGAGCAGATGTCCGAGAAGGGGATCGGCAACGGGATCTCGCTGATCATTTTCGCCGGCATCGTGGCCCGCATCCCGACCGCGCTGGGGAACAGCTTCCGGCTGATCAAGACCGGTGAGCTCTCGCTCTTCGTGCTGCTCCTGGTGGCTGCCGTCATGTTCCTGGTGATCGCCGCGGTGGTCTTCATCGAGCGCGGTCAGCGCAGGATCCCGATCCATTACGCGAAAAGGGTGGTTGGGTTGAAGACGGTGGGGGCCCAGAGCTCGCACCTGCCGCTGAAGGTCAACATGGCCGGCGTAATTCCGCCGATCTTCGCCTCCTCGATCATCATGTTCCCTGCCACGGTGGGCAACTTCATCAACGTCCCCTGGGTGCAGAAGGCCTCCAAGAGCCTGACTCCCGGGAACTGGCTCTACAACATCTTTTATGTTGCCTTCATCGTCTTTTTCTGTTATTTCTATACGGCTGTCACATTCAACCCTGTTGATGTCGCTGACAACGTGAAGAAGCAGGGGGGCTATGTCCCGGGCATTCGTCCGGGCAAGGAGACCTCCGACTTCCTCGACGCGGTGCTCACCAAGCTGACCTTTGCCGGAGCCATCTACATCTCGGCTGTCTGCGTGCTCCCCTCGATTCTGATCGGCAAGTTCAACCTTCCGTTCTACTTCGGCGGTACCGCACTGCTTATCGCAGTCGGCGTAGGTATGGATACTCTGGCCCAGATCGAAGCTCACCTGATCACCCGCAGTTACGAGGGCTTCATGAAGGGTGTCCGCATCCAGGGCAGGAGATAGTTGATGCTCAATCTTATTCTCCTGGGGCCCCCGGGCGTTGGTAAGGGTACCCAGGCAAAGCTGCTGATCGAGAAGTTTGGCATCCCGCAGATATCCACTGGCGATATACTGCGGGCTGCCGTTAAGGACCAGACCCCGATGGGGGTCAAGGCTAAGGGGTACATGGACTCGGGCGCCCTGGTTCCTGATGCCGTTGTCATCGGCATCGTGGAGGAGCGGCTTGCCCAGGACGATTGCCAGAAAGGTTTCATCCTCGACGGCTTTCCCCGCACCGTGGCACAGGCCGATGCTCTCGGGCAGGTCCTTACCGGGTTGGGGCGCTGCGTGGATCACGTGATCTCGCTCTCCGTCGACAAGACCGAACTCCTGAAGAGGCTGACCGGCAGACGTGCCTGCCCGAAGTGCGGCGCCGTCTTCCATGTCGACTATGCGCCTCCCAAGGTCGCGGGTCGTTGCGATGCCTGCTCCGCCGAACTCTTCCAGCGCGAGGATGACAAGGAAGCCACCATCCTCCACCGCCTCGCGGTTTACGACGAGCAGACGGCACCTCTGATCGCTTACTACGAGTCGTGCGGGCTGCTTCGCTCGGTTAACGGGCTCGGGACGGTAGAAGGCATCCAGGCCGAAATCGTCTCGCGCATTCAGGCTTGACCAGGTGATCGTCCTTAAGTCCCCTGCCGAGATCGGTAAGATGAGGGCTGCTGGCCGGATTGTAGCGGAAATCCTCGCCGGCCTCAAAGAGCTGGTGGTGCCAGGTGTGGCACTGATAGAACTGGATGCTTACGCGGAAAGGGAGGCGCTGAAGAGGAAGGCCAAGCCGGCCTTCAAGGGCTACGGCGGGTTCCCCTTTTCGCTTTGCTGCTCGGTTAACGAGCAGGTGGTTCACGGGATGCCGTCGGCGAGGGTGCTCCATCCGGGCGATATCGTGAGCCTTGACTATGGGGTCATCCTCGGCGGCTTCTACGGAGACGCCGCCATCACCCTTCCGGTAGGAAAGATCTCCGACGTGGCGGCACGGCTTTTGAGGGCGACCGAAGAGTCGCTCTACAAGGGTATCGAGATGGCGGACACCGCACATCGCCTGTCGGATGTATCCCACGCAGTTCAGTCGCACGTCGAGGCCCGCGGGTTCTCCGTGGTCAGGGACTTCGTGGGGCATGGGATCGGAAAAGATTTGCACGAAGGACCGCAGATAGCCAATTTCGGCGCCCCGGGCAAGGGACCGAAACTCAAGGCCGGCATGGTCCTGGCCATTGAGCCGATGATCAACGAGAAGGGATATGAGGTCAAGGTGCTGGAGGACGGCTGGACGGCAGTGACCTGCGACGGCGGACTCTCCGCTCACTTCGAGCACACGGTAGCGGTAACGGACCATGGTCCAGAGATACTGACTAAACTTTAAGATAGGCATTACGTTTTCGAAAGGAAGTTAACTATGAAGGTTCGGGCATCTGTTAAGAAGATCTGTGTGAAGTGCAAAATCGTCAAGCGCAAGGGCATCGTCAGGGTGATCTGCGAAACCCCGAAGCATTCACAGAGACAGGGCTAAGAGTAACCATTAGGAGGAGCGGGCATTGGCACGTATCGCAGGGGTAGACCTACCAAAAAATAAGAGAATAGAGATCGCGCTTACCTACATCTACGGCATAGGCCGTTCTCTTTCCCAGGAAATTCTCAAAGGCACCGGAGTCGACTTCGACACTCGTTGCGACAATCTGACCGAGGCGGAAGTCTCCAAGATCAGGGAGTACATCGACAAGAACGTCAAGGTCGAGGGTGATCTGCGGCGCGACATTTCCATGAGCATCAAGCGTCTCATGGATCTGGGGTGCTACAGGGGGCTTCGTCACAGGAAAGGTCTTCCGTGCCGCGGACAGCGGACCAAGACCAATGCACGCACCAGGAAAGGGCCGGCTCGTACGGTCGCTGGCAAGAAGAAATAAGGTTCTGGAGGGATAATGGCGAGCCCGGCTAAAAAGGTCGTTAAGAAGAAGAAAGAGAAAAAGAATATTCCCAATGGCGTGGCCCACATTCAGGCTACGTTCAACAATACCATGATCACCATCACCGACCCGGTCGGTAATGTGGTGGCTTGGTGCACCTCCGGAGCCAAGGGCTTCAAGGGCTCCAGGAAGAGCACCCCGTTTGCTGCCCAGATGGCAGCCGAGGACGCCGCCAAGAAGGCCCAGGAGCACGGGATGCGCAACATCGAGGTCTACGTCAAGGGACCCGGTTCCGGCCGCGAGTCCGCTCTGCGCGCCCTGCAGGCCGCCGGCTTCTCGGTGAGCTTCATCCGCGACGTTACCCCGATTCCGCACAACGGGTGCCGTCCCCCGAAGAGAAGAAGAGTCTAGGCCCGACGAGTTCGGAGCCTGGAGTTAAGGAACTATCAGTGAGTATTAAGGAGGTCTTCATTGGCTAGGTATACAGGGCCTGCGTGCAGGTTATGCAGACGCGAAGGTGTCGAGCTTGGTCTCAAAGGCGAGCGCTGCTTTACGGATAAATGCGGCATTAAGAGAAGGAGCTATCCCCCGGGTCAGCACGGTCAGGGTCGCATCAAAATTTCCGATTACGGGGTTCAGCTCCGTGAAAAGCAGAAAGTCCGCCGCATCTACGGCATCCTCGAAAACCAGTTCCGTGGTTACTTCGAGCAGGCCGACAGGATGAAGGGTGTGACCGGCGAAAACCTCTTGTTCATCCTTGAGCGGAGGCTCGACAACGTCATCTACCGTCTCGGTTTTGCGACCACCAGGGCTGAAGCTCGCCAGCTGGTGCGCCACAGCCACTTTACTCTGAACGGCCGCAAGGTGAACATCCCGTCGCTGCAGGTCAAATCCGGCGACGTGCTCGAACTGCGGGAGAAGAGCCGCAAGATTGCAGCTGTCAACGAATCTCTCGAAGCGGTAGTGCGCAGGGGTATCCCGCAGTGGCTCGAGCTGGACAAAGATGCCTTCAAAGGGACCATCAAGGCCCTTCCGGTACGCGAAGACATCACCATGCCGATCCAGGAGCAGCTGATCGTCGAGCTCTACTCCAAGTAAAGGGTAAACAACCGATACAGGGGGATCTAAATGTATAGAAACTGGCGCGACCTGATCAGACCGAAGAAGCTCCAGGTTGAAACGGAATCGCTCACCAATACATACGGTAAGTTTTACGCAGAGCCTTTTGAAAGGGGATTCGGAACCACCCTGGGAACCGGCCTGCGCCGGGTCCTCATCTCCAGTCTTCAGGGAGCGGCTATCGTCTCCGTAAAGGCCAAGGGTGTACTCCACGAGTTCTCCGCTGTCCCCGGTGTCACCGAGGACATGACCGATATCATCCTCAACCTCAAGGGCGTGCGTCTCAAGGTGCACGGCAACGAGTCCAGGATGATCAGGATCGTTCAGAAGGGCGAAGGGGTCGTTAAGGCCAAGGACATCGTCACCGATCAGAACGTTGAGATACTGAACCCGGAACACCATATTGCAACCTGCTCCAAGGACGCCAACCTCGAGATGGACCTGATCGTCAAGCTCGGCAAAGGTTACGTTCCTGCAGACCGCAACCGCGACGAGAAGGCTCCGGTCGGCACCATTCCGATCGACGCCATCTTCTCGCCGATCTCCAAGGTCAACTTCACCGTCACCAATGCCCGCGTCGGTCAGATCACCGACTACGACAAGCTGACCCTCGAAGTATGGACCGACGGCAGCGTCAAGCCGCAGGATGCAGTGGCTTACGCATCCAAGATCCTCAAGGACCAGCTTTCCATCTTCATCAACTTTGACGAGGATGTGGAACCCCAGGAGGAGGCGGAGCCGGAAGAGGAGCGGGAGCGGTTCAACGAGAACCTGTACCGTTCGGTGGACGAGCTGGAGCTCTCCGTTCGTTCCGCTAACTGCCTGAAAAACGCTGGCATCAAGCTGATCGGCGAGCTGGTCTCCAGGACCGAAGCCGAGATGCTCAAGACCCAGAACTTCGGCAGGAAGTCGCTTAACGAGATCAAGGATATCCTGGTCGACATGGGACTCACCCTCGGGATGAAGCTGGACAACTTCCCGGACCCGGAAATCATGAGGCGCCTTAGAGGCGAGCAGAAGGAAGAATAGTCCTCAAGACTTTCATTTATAGATCGAAAGGAAGTGAAAAGATATGCGTCACAACAGCGCGGGTAGAAGATTAGGCAGGACCACAAGCCACAGGATCGCCATGTTCAGGAACATGGTTACCTCCTTTCTCGAGCACGAAAAGATCACCACGACTGACGCCAAGGCGAAGGAGCTCCGCTCCATTGCCGAGAAAATGATCACCCTGGGCAAGAAGGGTGACCTTCACGCGACGAGGCAGGCAGCCGCCTACATCCGCGACAAGAAAGTCGTGACCAAGCTTTTCACAACCATCGCTCCTCGTTATGCCGACCGTCCCGGCGGCTACACCAGGATCATCAAGCTTGGCATCCGCCCGGGCGACAACGCTCCGGTGTCCGTGCTTGAACTTGTCGAGGCAGAGATGAAGCCGAAGAAGGTTTCCGCTAAGCCGGCTCCGACCAAGGCTCCGAAAGCCGAGGCTGCACCGGCCGTTGAGACTCCGGTGGTTGAATCTGCACCGGCTGCAGAAACCGTAGAAGAGACCAGCGCAGAGTAATCTGCAACGGAAAGACAACGTTAAAGGGAGGCGCGGGTGACCGCGCCTCTTGTCGTTTATACCCCTGCAACCGATCCCGGCGACCTCCCACCCCTCAGTTCCCCTCTCCCCCGTATCTTTGCCTTTACATTAAAAGCCCCTCTCTGCTAGTATATGCCGCTCATGAAAATCAAACGGCTAGAAATACAAGGCTTCAAATCCTTCCAGGATAAAGTCTCCCTCGATTTCAACCAGGCTATCACCGGCGTCGTCGGCCCTAACGGTTGCGGGAAGTCCAACGTCGTCGATGCCATCCGCTGGGTGATGGGGGAGCAGTCCGCCAAGAACCTGCGCGGCAAGTCTATGGAAGACATCATCTTCAACGGCACCGAGTTCCGCAAGCCTCTCGGCATGGCCGAAGTTTCCCTCTTCTTCTCCACCGAGGACGGCCGGGTCCCCGCCAAATACCTCAGCTTCGCCGAGATCCAGGTGACCCGCAGGCTCTACCGGGATGGTGATAGCGAATATCTCCTGAACAAAACTCCCTGCAGGCTTCTGGACGTTGCCGAGCTCTTCATGGATACCGGCATCGGCGCCCGGGCCTACTCCATCATCGAGCAGGGCAAGATCGGCATGATCCTGCACGCGAAGCCCGAGGAGCGCCGCTTCCTTATCGAGGAGGCCGCCGGGGTCACCAAGTTCAAGGCGCGCAAGGTTGTGGCGCTCAAGAAGATCGAGGCCACCCGCCAGAATCTCCTCCGCATTGGCGACATCATCGCCGAGATCAAGAGGCAGATGAACGGCCTGCAGCGCCAGGCGAAGAAAGCGGAGCGGTTCCGCGAGCTCCGGGTAGAGCTGAAGGAGATAGAGCTCCTTTTTGCGGCCAAAGGGTACGTCACCGTGGACCAGGAGCGCAGGGTTTTGGGAACCGACATTGCCGGGCTCGAGGCGAAGCTTGCCCAGCTCTCGGCCAGGATCGACGAGGCGGAGCTGGCCATCGAGGACAAGCGGATCGCCCTGGTCGAGACGGAGCGTCAGCTGGCGGTTGCCCAGGAAACGATTTTTCACTGGAAGACAGAACTGCAGGGGGGCGAGAACCGGCTGGAGTTTCAGCGCCGCGAGCTTGCCAATCTCGAGCGGCAGGGCGAACGGTTCCAGGATGAGCTGCAGGGTTTAAAAAACCAGCTCTCAGATGCCGAGCGGGAGCTCACGACCCTGGTCGAGCAGCGGGCCGCCTATCTTGAAGAGGTTACCAAAGAGGCTGAGGCCCTGGAGCACAGGGAATCCCTCCTTGAAGAGATGGCGGCCAGCGAGGCGGGGGTGACTCGTGAGCTTGACGAGGCGAGACGCGCCCTATTTGCCGCGCTATCCGAAGGGGCTCAGGCCGCCAACCAGCATGCCGCCGCCTCCAAGCGGCTTGGTTCCATCGTCGAGCGTCTCCAGGCCAGCGCCAGGGAGCGCATTCTCCTGGGCGAGCGTCTCGAGGAGGCTACCCGGAAAATCGACGCTCTGAAATCGGAGGCAGAGGAGCTTTCACGGCAAAAGGCCCTGACCGATGAGGAGCTGACCCTGATCACCAGCCGCGAGGCGGCATTGAAGCAGGCCCAGGAAGCGGCTGAGAAAACACTGCAACAGCGGCGTGACCAATACGCTGCTGCGGCTTCCCGTCTGAAATCGCTCCAGGAACTCGAGGCCCAGTTTGCCGGGTACGGGCAGGGGCTTAAAAATCTCCTTACTGCAGCACCTTTCCGAGATGCTCCTTTCACCATGCTTGCCGATGCACTCGAGGTTGATGAGGCGTGCGAGGTGGCGGTCGAGTCGGTGCTGGGCGATCGGCTGCAGTACCTCTTATGTGGTTCTGCCGATGCGGCGCTCGAGGCGGTGGCTCATCTCAAGGGAAACGCGGGCGGTCGTTGCAGCTTTGTAACCTCTGCTCCCTGGTTCCATTTTCCCACTGAGGCTCCCTCCGAGGCCATACCCCTTATCGATAAAGTCAAGGTTCCTCCCCAGCACGCAGCCCTGGTCGAGCCACTTCTCCGTGGCGCTTATCTTGCCCGCGATCTGGCGCATGCGGTTACGCTGGCCTCTGCGTTTCCCGCTTTTACCTTCGTTGCTCCTGAGGGTGACGTCGTTCATGCAGGCGGTATTGTCCAAGGGGGGTCTGCCGAACCGGCCCAGCAGGGGATCATCCACAAGAAGCGAGAGATCAAGGCCCTGGGTGCCGAGGCGGAGCAGCTGACCAAGGAAGTCCAGCAGCTCACGGAGACCCGGGAGGCGAGAAAGCGTGAGATCGCCGATGCCGAAGCGGAGAGGGTGGAGCTGCGCCAGGAACTCCATCGTCTGGAAATTAAGATACTCAACAGCCAGAAGGATCTGCAAAGCGCCGTCGCCGAATGCCGCAGGATAGAGGAGAGCGGCACGGTGCGGGAGATGGAGGCGGAGCAACTCTCCGAAGAGGAGTCCCTGGTCAAAAAGGAACTCTCTGAAGCCGATACCCGGAAGGGAGAGGCAGAGGAGCGAAAGCTCGGGCTCGAGGCTCGCGTGCAGGCGCTGCAAGGTCGACTGGAAGGGTCCCGCTTCGAGATGGAGGAGGCGAGGGAGCTGGTCACCTCGCTCAAGGTGCGCGTCGCCTCCCTCAAGGAGAAGGGCGAGGCCGCGCAACGCGCGCACCGTCGGGTCGAGGACCTTTGCGCCGACCTTAACTCCCGTATTACCTCGAGGAGTAAGGAGCTCGGCAGCTCCGGCGACGAGCGCACCCGCCTCCTCGAGGCCATTGCTCAAGGCGAGGCTGCAGTGCGGGAAATCGTCGAGAGGCAGTTGGAGAGCGAAAAGTCGCTCGCGGTCGTCAAGGAGCGGTACGAGACTGAGGCTGCTGCGGTCCAGGAAGAGGAACTCAGGCTCAAAGGGGTCCGCAACGAGGCCGGCATCCTGCGTGATCAGCTCTCGGCAAAGAGCCTGCGTATCTCCGAGATGACGATGAAGCTCACTCATCTCGAGGAAACACTGCGGGATAAACACCGCATGGAGATCTCCTATGCCCTGGCCAATTATGCCCAGCTGGAGTGGGATGAGGCCGAGCGGGGCGCGCGTCAGGCTGAACTGCAGAAGGCTGTCGACGAGATGGGCGAAGTCAACCTCATGGCCATCGAGGAGTTCAAGCAGATGGAGGAGCGTTTCGCCTTCCTGTCGACCCAGAAGGACGACCTCGAGGAGTCCATGAACGCGCTGCAGAAGGCGATCCAGCGCATCAACCGCACCACGCGGAAGAGGTTCCTGGAGACCTTCGAACTGGTAAACGAGAAGTTCAAGCAAGTCTTCCCCAGACTCTTCTGTGGCGGTCAAGCCGAGCTGCGGCTCACCGACGAGGAGGACCTTCTTGCGACCGGCCTCGACATCATCGTCCAACCGCCGGGCAAAAAGCTCCAGAATGTCTCGCTGCTATCCGGCGGCGAGAAGGCCCTGACCGCTGTCGCTCTCATTTTCTCGATCTTCCTGATCAAGCCGTCGCCCTTCTGCCTGCTGGACGAGGTCGATGCGCCTTTGGACGACGCGAACATTGGCCGCTTCAACGACATGGTACGGGAGATGAGCAACACCTCCCAGTTCATCATCATCACCCACAACCGAGCCACCATGGCCGTCGCAGATACCCTTTACGGCGTGACCATGGAAGAGCCCGGCGTCTCGAAGCTCGTTTCAGTTCGTCTCAACTGCTGATGCCCCTCGCCCTCCGGGAGCAGGGGTGAGGGGATCCGCCGGGAGTGAAAGGGCCTCTTTTCGTGATCTGTCCTCTGTCTTGACTTTTTAGCCACAATTTTCATCTTGTTTTAGGAGCGGAACTTGCCTTTCAAAAGACTTCTGACTAACCTTGTTGAGGCCGTGCCGGGGGCGACTGGCGCCATCCTGGCCGATTGGGAGGGGGAAGCAGTCGAGCAGTATTGCCAGGGCGACCCGTTCGAGATGAAGGTCACGGCAGCGCACTGGGGGATACTCCTGGCCCGGCTGAAAGGGGTGCATGAGAAATATCAGGCCGGGCGGGTGCAGGAAAGTGTGATAAGCACAGACGAGCAGCATGCCATTGTCGGCGCCATCGGTGACGAATACTCGCTGGTGATGACCATGACTCGTGAAGCTTTGCCACTCCAGGCTCTGCGCAGTTTCAGGGAGACGGCGGGGCTCCTGGAGAAGGAGATCTACTGATATGGCCGAGGAAAATAAAAGTTTTTTCAAAGGTCTGCTGAAAAAATTGGGGGTTGTGCCGAAGGAGGAACCTCTTCACGACCAGGAGCCTCCTGCCGAGGTTGCGGAATTCCTGGAATCGCCCGTCGAACCTCAACCGCCCAAGTCGGCATCGACCTCTGTCCAGCCCGAGGAAGTGACTAAGCAGGAAGTCCCGCCCCCGGCTCAACCGACCTCGCCGGCAATGCCTGCTCCTGTCCCCGCTCCGGCTCCGAAGCCGATGCCTCAGGCGCCCATCCACCTGGAAAGTCCAACTCCGGCCCCGACCGAGGCGCCGGCTCCTTCTGCGCCGGCGGAGGAGTCCATCGCCTCCGCAGCTGTGCCGGCCGCTTCAGAAGAAGCCAAGCCCGGCTTCCTTGGCCGTTTCATGCCGTTTGCGACTCCCGCGTCTACTGCCGGTGAGGAGACGCCCAAGGAGAGCCTGTTCGAGCGCCTGAAGCGCAGCCTCAGCAAAACCCATGAGAGCATCGTCGGCCGGGTCGATACCCTCCTGCTCGGTAAAAAGCAGATCGACACCGACACGCTCGAGGAGCTGGAGGAGATCCTGATCACTGCCGACCTCGGCGTCAAGACCACCGTCGACCTCATCAGAACGCTCGAGCAGCGGCTGAAGCGGAATGAACTCCAGGATGGGGATGCCCTGAAGAAGGCGCTTAAAGAGGAGATCCAGTTGCGACTGATGGCCCACGCCGGGCCGCTGGTCGTGACGGAAAAGAAACCTTTCGTGATCCTGGTGATCGGGGTCAACGGTGTCGGCAAGACCACCACCATCGGCAAGCTTGCCGCTCGCTATGCCGGAGAGGGGAAACGAGTCCTTCTCGCCGCAGCGGATACTTTCCGCGCCGCTGCCGCTGAACAGCTCGAGCTCTGGTCGCAGCGGGTTGGCGCGGATCTGGTTCGCCACAAAGAGGGGGCTGATCCTTCCGCAGTCGTTTTCGATGCCTGCAAGGCGGCGGTTGCCCGCGGTTGCGACGTGCTGATCATCGACACCGCCGGCCGCATGCACACCAAGGTCAACCTGATGGAGGAGATGAAGAAGATCCGTCGCGTCTTGACCCGGGAGATCCCGGATGCGCCGCACGAAACCCTGCTGGTGCTGGACGCCGCGACCGGTCAAAACGCCCTTTCCCAGGCCAAGCTTTTCAAGGAAGCCGCGGATGTTTCCGGTGTGGTTCTCACCAAGCTCGACGGCAGCGCGAAGGGGGGAATAGTGGTGGCTGTAAGCCATGAATACTCTCTTCCGATCCGTTTCATTGGCGTGGGTGAATCTGTCGAAGACCTGCGGGAGTTCGATCCGGCGCAGTTCGTGGAAGCCCTTTTCCAATAATACCTTGACTTTTGCGCACTTATCACATATGATTCGGCCGGAAAAGGTGATAAGATGAGCGCGGAAATATTTGATGAGTTGGAGGGGCGGATCGTTTCCATTATGAATGTCTTGGCTGAGCTGCGGCTAGAGAACGGCAGGCTGAAAGAGGAAAACGATCGCCTCAGCGAGGAAAGGGTAGGCTTCAAGTCTCGAATTGACTCGATATTGAAGAGCTTGGAAGGGGTCTGAAGGCTTGATCGCGACGCATGGCATAAGGGTGATGGGGAGAGATCTCCAGGTGAAGAGTACTTCGACCCCTGAGCATGTGGCGCAGGTTGAAGCTCTGGTCAACGGGAAGTTGGCTGAGGCTGAAGCCGCTATAAGCGGCGGTGATAATCAGGTCGTGGTGATTCTGGCAATGATGAATCTTGCCGAAGCATTATTGACGGCACAAAATGAGCTCGAAGCAGAGCGACGTGCCAGCAGGGAGCGGCTTGCCGGGCTGATAGAAAAGCTCGACAGGGCAGTTTGAGTTTCAGGTCTCTTGCGGGAGATTTCACCATATAGCAGATCGGATGTACGGTTGCAAAGCTTGCCAGAATACGCGTGGGGCCTTCCACCTTCACGTTTGCTGATAGGTAGCCTGAAGACGCTTGAGTCATGTCCTGAGGTTAATGGCTGCATTACATAAAGTTCAATGGCGCTTCTCTTTGAACGCGGCCCATCTATCAATACTGTCAACGCATAACCCGTCCCTCCATCAGCATTCCCCCATCAGAGTACCTGTCTCAATGGACGGTTTCCGTCCAGCCTTTTCGTAACGTACCACGGAAACAACATCTCATGCCCAAATGCGCTTTAAGAGCCGCAATGCTACTGAAGCGTCAGGAACTGACACCGCAGCAGGTGGTCGAACTCAGCCTCGCACTGCAAAGGAACTTTCTGGCGCTCCCCCAGTTTGACAGGGCCCGGGCCCTCGCGCTCTATGCGCCGGTCCACCGGGAGGTCCAGACCGAGAGTGTGGCGAACGAGACGCTGGGGGCAGGTAAGACCCTGCTTTATCCCGCAGTGGTGGGAGATGACCTCCAGTTTCGGCAAGTCACCGCGCTGACTGAGCTGGTTCCGGGGCGATTCAACATCCCCGAACCGGTTGGGGCTCCGGTCGAGGCCAGCGAGGCGGATGTCATCGTTGTCCCGGGGCTCGCCTTCGATCTGTCGGGGCGGCGCATAGGCTACGGCAAAGGTTTTTACGATCGGGCGCTGCACAGGCTTGAAGGGAGCGGCAGGCTGGTCGGGTTCTGTTATGATTTTCAGCTTGTTGAGGAGATAGTCGGCGAACCTCATGACGTGACGATGGATCTGATTGTCACAGAGCTCAGGGTGGTTCGCGTTAATAAAAATATAGCGAGGGGGAACAAAGGTGAGAATTGACATTACTATTACGATAATTCTGGTGCTCGTGGCAGCGGGCATTGGCTATGTTATTGGAAATCTGCTACGCAAGAAACTTTCCGACTCGCTGGTAGCCAACGCCGAAACGCTGGCCGCCAAAATGATTGAGGACGCCAAGCGTCAGACCGAAGTCATGGCGATGGAGGCCGCAGTTCAGGCCAAAGATGCGGTCTACCAGGCCAAAGAGGAGATGGAACGTCAGTTCGAGCAGGAGACGCGGGAAAAGCGGCGCGACCTGCAGGCTCTGGAGAAGAGGCTTCAGCAGAAAGAGGAAAACCTCGACAAGAAGACCAACGTTTTCGACCAGCGTGACGCCGAGTTCCTGAAGCGCGAGCAGTCGCTGGCCACCAGGGAGCAGACGCTGACCTCCAAGGAAGTGACCCTGGGGCAAAAAGAAGAGAAACTCGATGCTCTGGTCGGCGAGCAGAGGGCAAAGCTGGAGCAGATAGCCGGCATGACCTCGGCCGAGGCCAAAAAGGTCCTGATGGACGCCATGGAGGACGAGGCCAAGCTCGACGTGGCCAAGTTGATCAAGGCGATGGAAGAAGAAGCGAAGGCCACCGCCGACAAGAAGGCGAAAGAGGTGCTGGCCCTGGCCATGCAACGGTACGCCGGCGAGTACGTGGCCGAGCGCAGCGTCTCGGTAGTGGCGCTTCCCTCCGACGAAATGAAGGGGCGCATCATCGGCCGCGAGGGTCGCAACATCAGGGCGCTCGAAGCGGCAACCGGCATCGACCTCATCATCGACGACACTCCGGAGGCGGTCATCCTCTCCGGCTTCAACCCGGTCAGGCGTGAAGTCGCGAAGCTCGCGCTGCAGAAGCTCATCGCCGACGGCAGGATCCACCCGGGCCGCATCGAGGAGGTTGTCGCCAAGAGCCAGGAAGAAATCGAGCAGGCGATGAAGGAGGCCGGGGACCAGGCAGCATTCGACCTCGGCGTCCACGGCATCCACCCCGAGATCCTGAAGCTCATCGGCCGACTCAAGTACCGCACCTCCTACAGCCAGAACGTCTACCAGCACTCCCTTGAGGTCGCCTTCCTGTGCGGCATCATGGCCGCGGAGCTCGGCATCAACGTGAAGCAGGCCAAGAGGGCAGGCCTCCTGCACGACCTCGGCAAGGCCGTCGACCACGAGGTCGAAGGCTCCCACGCCGTCATCGGTGCCGAGATCGCCAAGAAGTACGGCGAGTCCCCTAAGATCGTCCACGCCATCATGGCTCACCACGAAGACGAGAAGCCGGCGACGGTTCTCGCCGTCCTGGTGCAGGCGGCCGACGCCCTTTCCGGTGCTCGTCCCGGCGCCCGCCGCGAAATGATGGAAACCTACGTGAAGCGCCTCGACGATCTCGAGAGGATCGCCACCTCCTTCGACGGCGTAATCAACTCCTTCGCCATCCAGGCAGGACGTGAAATCCGCGTCATGGTTTCCAGTGACCTGATCTCCGACGACAGGGCCATCCTCCTCGCCAAGGATATAGCGAAGAAGATCGAGACCGAGATGACCTATCCGGGGCAGATCAAGGTCAACGTGATCAGGGAAACAAGGGCCACCGAATATGCCCGTTAAACTCCTCTTCATAGGAGACATCATCGGCAAGCCGGGGCGCGAGGCGCTCTCCCGTGAACTGCACAGGATCGTGGATCGGCACCTGGTCGACCTGGTCATTGCCAATGGCGAGAACGCTGCCGGAGGCTTCGGGCTGACCGCCGAGACCGCTCAGGATCTCTTCAAGTGCGGCATCCAGATCCTGACCTCGGGGAACCACATCTGGGACAAGAAGGATGCTCTGGAGTATATCAACAGGGAGGAGCGGATCGTCCGCCCCGCCAACTACCCTGAGGGGACTCCGGGGCGGGGGGCGACGGTGGCCGTGACACCCGGCGGCGTGAAGGTAGGGGTCCTGAATCTCGAGGGGCGTGTCTTCATGAACAACCTCGACTGCCCGTTCCGTTGCGCCGACCGGGAGGTCGCAAAGCTCAAGGAAGTGACACCCATCGTCTTCGTCGACTTCCACGCCGAGGCGACATCCGAGAAGGCATCTCTGGGTTGGTACCTCGATGGGCGCGTCTCCGCTGTGGTCGGGACGCATACCCACGTCCAGACCGCCGATGAGCGGGTTCTTAATGCTGGGACTGCTTATATCACCGACGTCGGTATGACCGGCGCCTTCGACTCGGTCATCGGGGTCAAGAAGGAAGAGGCCATCCAGAAGTTCGTCACCCAGCGTCCGGCGAAGTTCGAGATCGCGAAGAAGGATATCCGCATCAATGCGGTGGTGATCGAGATCGACGAGAAGAGCGGTCTGGCTCTGGGTATCGAGAGGATCAACATCCCCTGCGGGTGAAATGACGAAGCTTTGAAGAAATCCCTCTCTACTTCACAAAGAAAGAGGGGGGTGGGGAAGTAACTATCGACGTCAACGTTGGCCGAAAGCCTCGTTGGCGTCATGCTGTTCTGAAATCAAGCCTTGGAGGGTAGTGACGTGATGACTGTTGCTGAGCAAATGGAGATCATCAAGAGAGGGGCCGTCGAGATCCTGGTGGAGAAGGAGCTGGTTGAGAAGCTCGAGAAATCCGTCAAGAACGGCGTACCGCTCAAGATCAAGGCCGGCTTCGATCCGACCGCGCCCGACTTGCATCTGGGGCACACGGTGCTGCTGCACAAGTTGCGTCAGTTCCAGAAGCTTGGCCACGAGATCCACTTCCTGATCGGTGACTTCACCGGCATGATCGGCGACCCGACCGGAAAGTCTGAGACCCGGAAGGTCCTGAGCAGGGAAGATGTCCTGAAGAACGCGGAGACGTACAAGGAACAGGTCTTCAAAATCCTGGATCCCCAGCTCACCAAGGTGGTCTTCAACTCCGAGTGGCTCGGGAAGCTTTCCGCGTCCGACATGATCGCCCTCGCTTCCAAGTACACCGTGGCTCGCATGCTTGAGCGCGAGGATTTCAGCAACCGCTTCTCGAACCAGCTTCCGATCAGCATCCACGAGTTCATGTATCCGCTGGTGCAGGGGTATGACTCGGTGGCGCTCAAGGCCGACGTCGAGCTTGGCGGGACCGACCAGAAGTTCAATCTTCTTGTCGGCCGAGAGTTGCAGCGCGAGTGGGGGCAGACTCCCCAGACGGTCATCACCATGCCGCTTCTAGAAGGTTTGGACGGCGTGAACAAGATGAGCAAGTCGCTCGGCAACTACATCGGGATCAACGAGCCTGCCGATGAGATCTACGGAAAGGTGATGTCGATCAGCGACGAGCTGATGCTGCGCTACTACGAGCTGCTGAGCGATCTGACTATGGCAGAGCTGGAAACCCTCAAAGCAGCGCTCAAGGACGGCTCGGTCCACCCGATGGAGGCCAAGAAGCAACTGGCCCGCGAGATGGTCGGCCGCTACCACGGTGCCGAGGCGGCCCAGCAGGCTGACGAAAACTTTGTGAAAAGGTTCAGGGACAACGAAATCCCTGAAGACATGCCAGAAGTTTCCCTCACCATTGAAGGCGACACCATGCCATTGTTTAAAGTTCTGGCTGGTGCCCAGTTGGTGAAGTCCAGCGGCGAAGGTCGCCGTTCCATCCAGGGCGGTGGGGTCAAGGTCAACGGAGAAAAAGTTTCCGATGAGAACGCTGCCCTCCTTGCCGGCGGATATATCATCCAGGTAGGGAAGCGTCGTTTCGCGAAAGTAGTGCTCTCGGCTTAGCATTCTGTTCCCTCACCCTCCGGGAGAGGGTGGCCGAAGTCCGGGTTAGGGAAGGGGCCCCAGGCGCGGTGCTTTGTGGCAGGACTTTCCCTGAGAGGCGGTCGGGGTGTTGAACGGCTTAAGTAAAACTAACTATAAACCCGTTGACGCTGCCGAGACCTTTTGTTATAACCACACCTCGCTGATGCACGAGGCGCTTCGGTCGAAACGAAGAGAGCACGGGCAGCAGAAAAAAGATTGA